>NZ_JBNGHF010000028.1:0-61810 GCF_050611805.1 Methylotuvimicrobium sp. | reverse complement strand
CTAAGGATATGCTGATCTTTGGGCTTTAGCTGAAGAAACTTGCTAATCAGGTTATCTCTTCGCGTCTTTGCGTGAGCCTCATCTTCATAATCCAGCATAGCTCAAACACTATCGCTTCATTCAAGCCCCAGTATGAAATCCCATTGCGCTTTCGAAACCGGCATGATCGATAGGCGGTTGCCGCGTCTGACTAGGGGGAGGTCTTCCAATTCTGGGTATTGTTTCAGTTCTTGTAACGGGATCGTGCGGGATAGTTTTTTTACGAATTGAACATCCACCATGAACCAGCGCGGATTTTCGGGCGAGCTTTTCGGGTCGAAGTGTTTGTCGTCGGGGTCGAAAGCGAAATGGTCAGGGTAGCCTTCGCGGCTAATTTTCATGATGCCGACGATGCCGGGGATATCGCAGTTGGAATGATAGAAAAAAGCCAAATCGCCGATCTTCATTTGATCGCGCATCATGTTTCTGGCTTGGTAATTTCTGACGCCGTCCCAAGGTTCGGTTTGGTGGGGTCTATTGAATAAATCGTCGATACCGAACTCATTAGGTTCGGATTTCATTAACCAGTAGTTCATGGACATACTCCCTTTAGACTCAAAAAATGGTTAACTTTATCAAGGTATGGGGTGTGGCTAGCGAGGATTTCGGCAGCAGGGAACGCTGCCGTCAAGCCCCATGGACGGGTTCACCCAGCACCTAAATTCCATAGTCCATTGGCTATGGTTAACAATCCTGGATAATTTAGGTGCTGGGTAAACGGCGGTCCTCGATAGACATATCTCATGCCTTTTTATTCTTAGACGGTTTTTCAATCAAAGGGGAGTAGGAAAGGCAATAGAGGCAGTATCTCCCACCTGCGCCGTAATGAGCTATCGTCCTTGAACCAATGGTTCAAGTGGGAACGCAGACGACCTATCAGGCTTCCCGCGTAAAGCGGGTATGCACACCAAGGTCGAACATTTGTTCCCGGGGTAAATATAGGTTCAGGAAACACCCAGCCCACCCTCGAACGCTGCAGGAGATACAGGACTTCATTTTAACGCGTTTCTGTAATTTCCAAAACGTTTTCTATTTTATTGCTCATTTTTATCAGGCTATCCGCCAAATGTAATTCCAATTCGCGGTTCCGGGACTCAGCTAGATGGAGCTCGTGAGCCATGTTCAGGGCAGCCATGACAGCTATGCGATCGGCGCCGCTAACCTTGCCGGAATCTCTGATTTGGCGCATTTTTCTGTCGAGTTGCCGAGCGGATTCTATCAGTCCGTCTTGTTCCTCGGGTTCGCAAGCGATTTTGTATTCCTTGCCGAGAATTTCAAGTGTGACAGCGGAAGGTGTTCTGCTCATGCGCCATGCTCCATGGATTTTAAACGGGAGATCATCGCTTCGACTCGGGTTTTGGCTAATGTGGTTTTTTCAAGCAACTTGGCTTTTTGCTTGACAAGTTCCGCTTGCTTGACTTTGAGCGAATGGTTTTCATTTTTGATCGCATTGTATTGTTCGATCAAAAGATCAAGCTTTTCTTCCAAGTCTTTTAATTCGAGTGAATGGTCGTTTTCAGCTTTTGGCATAATATTTAAGTTGATAAAGTGTAGTCATCGCTTGGTTAATTTCGGTTTTTATACTTCGCGCGGTCATGTTTTCGGGTTTTATGGCAATGCTATTTTGTTCGGTAGCAAGACGCGAAGACAGGCGCATAGCAAGCTATGTAACTGTTTTCGCAAAGCTTCCGCTCCTGCTCACGCCCCTTACCTACATCCATGTAGGTAACGCAGCTACCGGACAAAAGAGCGCGTTAGAAAACCGAAAATGTGATCGCGCGAAGTATATACACCTGCCTTTTTCTAATGGGGTAGAGGCGAAGCAGCCGAATTGACCTTGCGAATAAACTCAAGAAGATAGAATGTGCAACTTGGCTAATTGTACTGAAAATGACGGTTTGCTAAAAATAACTTTCTCTCAGTATTATCCATTAAGTCAATCAATGTTAGCATAAGCCGGTTAATTTTTTGGAATCCGTACTTTTTAACAAGAAAATGATTTATCAGACAATCGATCAGACGCTACGTCAACAGGGGGCCGAGGTGTCGGCAGCAGAAGCGCATGGCATTGCAACCGGTATGTTGTGTGTTGACGTAAGAGCGAGTCAATCAAACTGGTTGGATGAGCTATTCGGAGAAGGGGCTTACGCTTCTGGCGGAAATATCTTGTTAGGGGATTTGTTCGAACAAACAAGAGCGTTATTGACGGATGACGATTATACTTTCGATTTACTATTGCCGGATGTCGAAGAGGATAACTTAAGCGAAGCCGTTGAAGCGATGCGCGATTGGTGTCAGGGCTTTTTATTCGGTATCGGATTTAGTCAATCGTCTTCAAATTGGACTGGGGATGTCGGCGAAATAGTGAAGGATATTGTCGAAATTACTAAGCTTGATGTCATCTCTGACGATGAAGATAGCGAAGAGGGCCAAGAAGCCTTTGCTGAAATTCAAGAATACTTACGAGTTGCGGTACAGTTAATACGTACTGAATTATCCGGTTCCATTAGCCGTACCACTCATTAAAATAAAACACGCATCCGATCCAGTTAACCGGTCCGGATGCTATTTATCGAATGAGCGATTCATGCCTGTCGCCGATACTTCATTAGTCGAGTAGCGACTGCTTTACTGCCTTTTGATTGAAAAACCGTCTAAGAATGAAAGGCATGGGATGTGTCTATCGAGGACCGCCGTGAACCCATCCATGGGGGCTTGACGGCAGCGCTCCCTGCTGCCGACATCCTCGCTAGCCACACCCCATACCTTCATAAAGTTATCTAATTTTTGAGTATAAAGGGGGTATGATCGCCCTCTTTCACAGTAAAAATCGAGAACGACAGAAAAGATGAAGCAAGCAGAATTTAAAAAACGCCGTAAGCGGTTAATGCAACAAATCGGCAAGGGTAATATCGGATTGATACCTAGCGCCTCGGCGCAAACCCGTAATCGGGATGTGCATTACCCGTTTCGTCAAGATAGCGATTTTTATTATCTGACCGGATTTAACGAACCGGATGCGCTTGCGGTATTCATCCCCGGTCGGCAGCAAGGACAATATTTGCTTTTTTGCCGCGAATACGATGAGAAAAAAGCGCTTTGGGAAGGTGCGCATGCCGGCTTGATCGGAGCAACGACCGATTACGGCGCCGACGATGCATTTCCAATCGACGATATCGATGAAATTCTACCCGGGCTCATTGAAAATAAAGAAAAGGTTTTTTATCCAATGGGCCGGGATAGCGATTTGGATCATCGCCTGCTCGAATGGGTGCATCATTTACGCAATCAATCCCGGGCCGGCGTTAACGCACCTTTGGAGTTGGTATCGCTCGAACATATCTTGCATGAGATGCGCTTGTTCAAAAGCGAGGCCGAAATCAAATTGATGCGCAAGGCGGCCGAAATTTCCGCCGATGCGCATGTCAAAGCAATGCAAAAATGCCGCGCCGGTTTATACGAATATCAAATCGAATCCGAAATCATCTATCATTTTTTACAGCAAGGCCTGAGGGCGGTCGCCTATCCTTCGATAGTTGCGGCCGGTAAGAATGCTTGCGTGCTGCATTATACCGAAAATACGTCTAAATTGGCCGATGGCGATTTGTTATTGATCGATGCGGGTGCCGAATGCGATCACTATGCGGCCGATATCACGCGTACCTTTCCCGTTTCCGGGCGTTTTTCCGAGCCGCAAAAGCAACTTTATCAACTAGTGCTCGATGCTCAGTCGGCGGCTTTGGCCGAGATCAAGCCCGGCAATCCTTGGAATCAGGCTCATGAGGCATCGGTAAAAACCTTGACCAAAGGCTTGGTTAAATTGGGTTTGCTGAAAGGGCGCGTAGCGAAACTGATCAAGGACGAAGCCTATAAAAAATTCTATATGCATCGAATCGGGCATTGGCTCGGCATGGACGTACACGATGTCGGCGATTACAAGGTCAAGGACGAATGGCGGATATTGGAGCCGGGCATGGTGTTGACGATAGAACCCGGCCTTTATATTCCTAAGGATTGCGAGCAAGTCGACGAGCAATGGCGGGGTATCGGGATCAGAATAGAAGACGATGTGCTGGTAACGCAAGACGGCTACGAGATTTTGACGATAAATGTGCCGAAAAGCGTTGAAGCCATTGAAGCGTTGATGCAGGCGGCCTGATGCGGACTCAATACGATGCATTGATTATCGGCGGCGGATTGGCCGGTAATTGTCTGGCCTTGGCATTGCAAGGCTCGGGACTCGAAATCGCCATGGTCGAAGCGCAGAGCCGCGAGCAATTACAAAACTCATGGGCCGGCGATCGCGCCTTGGCATTGGCGGCCGGGACCGTGACGATGCTCGATGCGCTTGGCGCGTGGCAGGGTGTTTCCGATAAGGCCGCGCTGATCGAGGATATTCATGTGTCCGATCGCGGGCATTTCGGAAAAACCCGCTTGTCGTCGAAAAAGGAAGGCGTCAAGGCACTGGGTTATGTAATCAAGGCCCGCGATATCGAAAACCATGTCGCGGACTTGGTCGAACGGACCGGGGTTGTCAAACTCAGTCCTGCTCGATTGGCGGGTTTGGCTAGTACCGATAGCGATGTTGGCGCGAGTCTCGAATACAGTGACGAATCATTGACCTTGACTGCCAAGCTACTGATCGGCGCCGACGGAGGTAATTCCTCGGTGCGGAAATTGCTCGATATCGGGCAGCAAACGACCGAATACGGGCA
Source organism: Methylotuvimicrobium sp. (assembly GCF_050611805.1). Taxonomy (NCBI): domain Bacteria; kingdom Pseudomonadati; phylum Pseudomonadota; class Gammaproteobacteria; order Methylococcales; family Methylococcaceae; genus Methylotuvimicrobium; species Methylotuvimicrobium sp. Next base: position 57,056 of record NZ_JBNGHF010000028.1, on the reverse strand, counting down.
AACGGCGTTGGTGACGACCGTAAATTGCTCATTGCCGCATCGCAATACCGCTTTCGAACGCTTTACCGTTTCCGGGCCCTTGGCCTTATTGCCGATCGAAGGAAGTCAATGCGCCGTGGTGTGGACCAATACTCACCGGGACGCCGAAAGCTTGATGTCGGTTTCCGACGAAGAATTCATCGAACGATTGCAAGATTGTTTCGGCTATCGCCTGGGAGAATTGAGTTTGGCGGCTCCGCGCCGGGCCTTCCCGCTGACCTTGGTACAGGCCGAAACGATGGTGAAAGGGCGCGCCGTCATTATCGGAAATGCGGTGCATCAATTGCACCCGGTTGCAGGACAAGGCTTCAACCTAGGGCTTCGCGATGTCGTGCAGTTAGCTGAGATGCTGATCGAACAAGCCAAGCGCGAACGCGATATCGGCGATCCAATGTTCTTAAGGAGCTATGCTCAGTCCAGGCGCAAAGATCTGAATAAAATAATCAGCTTTACCGATAACGTAGTCAGGATTTTTTCGAATGATTGGATCGCATTGGCGGCGGCAAGAAATCTCGGTTTGGCATTGCTCGATACGCTGCCTGGAGGTAAATCGTTATTGACTCGCCATGCCATGGGCTTGGCCGGCAGATTACCGCGCGTCGGCAACAGGAGATAAGGCGGATGACGATGCAAGCGGAAGTGATAGTGGTCGGAGGCGGCATGGTCGGGGCGGCCTTGGCTTGTGCGCTAGGGCATGGCGGGGTCGAAACCTTGTTATTGGACAGGCGCAGTCCGGAGCGGCAATGGGACGAAAGCCTGCGGGATATCCGCGTATCGGCGCTGACCAAAGCCTCTCAGGCCATTCTGGACGGTATCGGTGCTTGGCGCGGAATCGTGCAAAAAGGCGCCGCGCCCTACAAAGACATGCGTGTCTGGGATGGCCGCTCCGATGGTTATTTGCATTTCGATTGCGCCGATACGGTGTTCTCCGAATTGGGGCATATCGTCGAAAACCGAATTACGGTCGCGGCGCTTTGGGACATCTTGGATGGCTTGCCGACCGTTCAATGCATCACGCCTGCCGAAATCGAGCGCATGGAATCGATCGACAACGGCAGACGCTTAAGATTGACGGATGGGCAAAGTTTTGAAGCGCCTTTGGTGGTTGCCGCCGATGGGCGCGAATCGGCCTTGCGGTCTATGGCCGGTATCGGCGTGACGGGTTGGCCTTATCGACAAGACGGCTTGGTCGCGACCGTGCAAACCGAGTTCGAGCATCAAGCGACGGCATGGCAACGATTTCTCGAAGAAGGACCGTTGGCTTTTTTACCCCTTTTCGATGGCCAGTGTTCGATCGTCTGGACCTTATCGACCGAGACTGCGCAACAGTATTTAACATTGCCTGATGACGAGTTTTTGAGCCTATTACAGCAAGCATCGGGCGGTATCCTTGGTAACATGCTCAAGATCGGCCCGCGCGCGGCCTTTCCGCTGAAATTTCAATTTGCCGACCGCTATACCGACAGTCATTTTGCATTGGTGGGCGATGCGGCGCATGCGATGCATCCTTTGGCCGGACAAGGCGCCAATGCCGGCTTGTTGGATGCCGCGGCCTTGGCCGAAGCCGTCATAGACACTAAACGGTCGGGTCGGCCGTTATCCGGTGTTCAGTATTTAAGGCATTATGAACGCTGGCGTAAAGGCGATAACTTAATGATGATGGCGAGTATGGATTTAATCAATAAAACCTATGCGGTCGACAATCCAATGTTCGCCAAACTACGTTCGTTCGGCATGAACCGTATCAATCATACTGCGGCGTTGAAAGATTATTTGAACCGTCATGCCATGGGATTAAGAGATGACTTGCCGAGCTTGGCCAAAGGGCAGGTCTGTTGGTGAGGATTTACGGTTTACCCGGTTGCGCGGCTTCTGGTATATTCGCTGTTATCGCCAAACACTTGGTTTTTTATTAAAAAAGGCCTGTTTTTCGGCGAAAATAGAATAACAAATTAAAATGGAGTAATCGATGGCAACGGGGTTTTATATTTTAACGACGATATTCGTCGCGTATGTCGTCTATATGGTGGTCGGTGACAAGGTTAAGAAAAATAACGAATAAGTCCACGGCTTTTTTAAACGATGAAAAAGATAATAACAAACAGCCTAATGATCATGCCGAATGGCGAATTAACCGGGCAACTCAATTAATTAACTGGAGGAAGGGAATATGGCGGAAATATTGTTTATTTTAACGACGATTTTTGTGGCTTATGTAGTTTATGCGGTGGTTGGCGATCAAATGGCCGATATGAAAGCCATTAAGTCAAAAGCGGATTCGCATCCGGCGAAAGCCGAAACCGCTAAACCCGCTGAAGTGAAAGTTGTCGATAATAAACCGGCGCCGCGAACTGCTAAAAAAGCGCCCGAGCCTGTTGCAAAGGCGCCTGAAAAAAATGAATCGTCCGCAAGCAAGATCGGTTTGCGCGATCCGGCGACCGGCGAAACGGCCAGCATTCCGACCAATTACCGCTTTGCCAAGCGTTGGATAAAAGAGGCCATGGTCAAAGAAGGTTTGCTCGATAAAGTCTATAAAAACAGTGAATTGGACGATGAAGCCAATGCTAAAATCAAAACGGCTTTGGACAGCTTGCTGCAAATGGATAAATACCGGGCTTAATAGGCTGCCGTGTCACCTCGGTCGGGCGCTTTAGGGCTGGGGTTGTGAGCCGTTCAATGGATGGCATTGTAGGGTGCGCATCGCGCACCTTTTCATGGTGCCTAACCGACGAGAGGTCCCGACATAGGTGCGCGATGCGCACTCTACGCCTGGCGCTTTATAACCTATGATCGGCAACACTTTCCAAGGCATGTTGAGATTAAAAAGCGAGAACTCTGGAATTGGCTAAAAGGGCATTTTTTCGACAGGCCTAGTCCAAGCCCAGTTTTTTTAATCGGTAGCGCAATGATCGGAACGATAACCCCAGCTCTTTTGCCGCTGCGGTTTTATTCCATCGGTTATTTTCGAGTGCGATAGTAATGGCGGTTCGCTCGATATCTTCCAAATAATCTTCCAACGACGCTTTAGATGGATCGAACATGGGCGCATCAGGGACGGTGTCCGGATTAATCGGTAGATTTAAATCGTCCGCATCAATCGTTTTGCCGTCGCTGAGCGCAACGGCGCGCTCCAGAATATTCTCGAGCTCCCTAACATTGCCCGGAAAATGATAATGTTTCAATGCAGTCAACGCCGATTGCGAGAGCTGGACTTGATAAGCGTTGTTGCTATTTAACGAGGCTAGAATATGTTCGGCCAGTTGCGCGATATCATCGCCTCGTTCGCGAAGCGGCGGAATATTGAGATCGATGACATTGATCCGGTAGTATAAATCTTGCCGAAAAACCCCTTCCTGAACCAATTGATTCAAATCTTTATGCGTGGCGCTCAGGATGCGAACATCGACCGGCGTTTCGTGTTGCTCGCCGACCGAGCGAACTTTTTTTTCCTGAATCGCGCGGAGCAATTTGACTTGCAGCGAGGGAGGCAAATCGGCCACTTCATCGAGAAACAGCGTGCCGCCCTCGGCCGCTTGAAATAAACCTTTTTTATCGGCAATTGCGCCGCTGAAACTGCCTTTTTTATGTCCGAAAAACTCGCTTTCCATGAGTTCGGGCGGAATTGCGCCGCAGTTTACCGCCACAAAAGGCTTGTCGCCACGCGGGCTTTGTTGATGAATCAAGCGCGCCACCAATTCCTTACCCGACCCCGATTCGCCGCTGATATAGACAGGCGCCTGGCTACGTGCCAATTTGTCGATTTTAGACCGGACTTGGCGCATCGGCTCCGATTCTCCCAATAAGATATGTCGTGTGCGTCTTTCCTTGGTGTCGGCATCGGGACCTAATTGTAAGGCTTTCGTGACGATTTGCCGAAGGACCGGTAAATCGACCGGTTTCGAGATAAAGTCGAAGGCGCCGGCTTTCATTGCCTTGATCGCAGTATCCATGTTGCCGTGTGCGGTAATTACGGCAATCGGAATCGTGCTGCCCGTGCTTTGGAGGTATTCGACCAACTCGAGTCCGTTGCCGTCAGGTAATTTCATATCGGTCAGGCAAAGATCGAACGGATGTTGTTGCAACAACTGCCGAGCGGAGCCGACATTTTCCGCGCACAAGGTATTGATATTCATGCGTTTTAGCGTAATGCTTAAAAGCTCTCTGATGTCCGGCTCGTCGTCGACGACTAAAGTCAAGGGGTGTTTCATATGTCAATCAAAGTTTGTTCGGCGTTCGGTAAACAGAGCCGGAAGCAACTTTGGCTCTGGTCGGTAATATGATAGCTTAACTTGGCTTGATTCAGTTCGGCTAATTCCTTTGAAATATAAAGCCCCAGACCGGTACCTTGCGCCGAAGTTGTAAAAAAAGGTTCGAACAGATGCTTGCGTTGGCTTGGGTCGATGCCGGGGCCGGAGTCTATCACTTCGATACAGAGCATTTGCTCATGTTGACGGATCGCCAATGAGATGGGTTTTTTTTCGGGGCTGCCGTATTTCAAGGCATTTTGGCACAGATTGTCGAGAATTTGTTTTAAATGGCCTTTGTCCACCAATGCTTGCGCTTGCTCCGATTCGCTCGTCATGGTGAAAAGATCGCGAGTGAAACCATTTTCAGCACAGAACTGCTCAATGTAGTCGTCTAGCCATTGAATCAAGTTGACTTTTTTACGCAACGAAGCGCTACGCCGGGACAATTGTAAAATATCCTCGATGATCTTGTTCACGCGGGTCGAATGATTTCTAATAATTTCGGTTAGGCGCCGGTCTTCGTCCGATAATTCGACGTTTTCCGAAAGCAGTTGTCCTGCATGGCTGATGGCGCCGAGCGGGTTGCGAATTTCATGAGCGATGCTGGCGGTTAATTGCCCTAGAGAGGCGAGTTTACTTTGTTGTAAACGCTGATTGTAAAACGCGATATCTTCTAAAATTATCATGTTGAGCGCTTCGTGCCGGGTCGGGAGCGCCGTAAACCGGGTTTGCATCTCGCTGCCGTCCGTTAAGGGAATTACGGCGAAATCCTGGCTGGGGTCGTTCAGCCAGTACGAGAAAGCTTCCGCTAAATAGGGAGAAATAGCATGTAGACGATCAGGCATTGTTGAGCATTGGGTAAGCCTTGCGGCGGCTTCGTTACTCATCCGTATTTGATGGTCGCGATCGGAAATGATAATGCCCGATTGTAAATGTTGAATGATGTATTTGCTGAGCTCCTCGAGCTGGTTGATGGTTTTTTGCTGCGCGGTGGACTGCTCGGTGCGTTGCGCGAGCGCATAGGCTAGCATTGCGATCGTAAAGAATGAGGCGCCGAGCATAGCGGCATAGGTATAGGCGGTATCTCTGAAGCTATGGGTTTGGAACGCGTAAATCTGCTCGGTAAGAATGGCCAAACTGGCAATGGCGGCGAATAGCAACGCGCATCGCCCGCCGATTAAAAGTCCGCTTGCGGCGATCGATGCGGCGAGTAAGATACCGACGCCGCTATTGATGCCGCCGCAAGCGTGCATGATCAGCGTAATGATGATAATGTCGGTGAAAATGAGCGTTTGAGCCTGAACGGTATAGCTAATCCATCGCCGCAACAAACAAAAACCGGAAATTATCGTCAGCGCCAAATGGCTGCTGCCACTGACGATAAACAAGTATTCGTCGTGACGGACTCCCGTGCCGGGACCGAGTCGGCTGAAGAATAACATCACGAATAAGCAAGCCAGAATCAGCCGGTAAGTCAGGAAAACTTTTAATAGCAGCCAGGCTTGTTGGCGCGGGATGCCGTATCCCATCGAAAAAGGACAAGGATAGATAATATCGGGTTTGTTTTCCGGTTTGAGTTCATTAAGCATGGTGTTTTATTGCGGCTTGGTTAAAATAAACCTAATGTAACGATCATAAAGAAGCTGTCATTACCCTGGCAAATGAAAGTGCTAGGGATGATTAGGGTACGGTCACTCGCCTGTCGGTCGAGATATAGCACCCTCTTCAGAATCGACATTGTTTTTCATGTCGAAAAATTAGATAAAGAGTCCAAATTTACAAACTTTCACAGTAAACAGGTTCGAGTCGAAAGCAAGAAAAATACGGGAGTCTGTTTACCGGTCTAATTTGGAAAGCTATATTTTCGAATTGGACCGAAATGTAAGCAAGATATCAGGTAATTTTATAACCACCGGAAAATAACGATGAACATCCATGAATATCAGGCCAAACAGTTGTTCAAACTCTATGGCATTCCAGTGCCGGAAGGCAGTCCGGCTGAAACGGCGGGGCATGCCGAACAAGTCGCGCGCGAACTCGGCGGCAATGCCTGGGTCGTCAAAGCACAAGTTCATGCGGGCGGGCGGGGCAAGGCAGGCGGCGTCCATATCGCCAAAAGTTTAGACGAGATTACCGAATTCAGCCGTAAATTGTTGGGCACGCGCTTAGTGACGCAGCAAACCGGAGCCGAAGGCTTGCCGGTCGAGACGCTCTATGTCGAAAAGGCGGGACAAATCGATCGCGAGTTTTATTTGAGCGCATTGGTTGACAGGGGAAGCGAACGCGTAATTTTTATCGCATCGGCGGCCGGCGGCATGGATATCGAAGAAGTTGCGGAAAAAACGCCTGACCGCATCATTTCGTTTCAAGTCGACCCGGCTGCCGGGCTTCAGCCTTATCAATGCCGCAAAGTCGCATTTGCGTTCGGACTTGAGTCTACGCAATTCAAGAGTCTCGAAAAAATCATGGCCGGTATCTATAAGCTGTTGCTCGAAAAAGACGCCGGTCAGATCGAAATCAACCCGCTTGTGACGACGGGCTCGGGCGAATTGATCGCGGTCGATGCAAAGATCAATTTCGACGACAACGCGGTCGCCGTGCATCCGGACATTACCGCGATGCGCGATCCGGGGCAGGAGGACGAAAAGGAACATAAGGCGCAGCAGTTCGGGCTTAATTACATCACCTTGGACGGCAGCATTGGCTGCATGGTCAACGGCGCCGGCCTTGCGATGGCGACGATGGACTTGGTGAAATTGAAAGGCGGGAGTCCTGCTAATTTCCTTGATGTCGGCGGCGGCACGAATACCGAAAAAGTCGCCGAAGCGTTTAAATTGATCCTGGCCGACCCGAACGTCAAGGCCGTGCTGGTCAACATTTTCGGCGGCATCGTCAAGTGCGACGTGATCGCCGAAGGCATTTTGGCCGCTGTCAAAGAGGTTGGCGTCGAAATCCCGGTTGTGGTTCGGCTCGAAGGCACGAATGCCGAAGCGGGGCGTACATTATTGCGGGAGTCGGGATTGAATTTAGTGGCGGCGGATGACTTAGCAAAGGCTGCCGAACAAGTGGTTGCATTGGCGGAGGGTGTATGAGCATTTTGGTAAACAAAGCAACGAAAGTCATCTGTCAGGGCTTTACCGGTAAACAAGGCACTTTCCATTCCTTGCAAACGCTCGAATACGGCACACAGTTGGTCGGCGGCGTAACGCCCGGGCGCGGCGGCGAGACTCATTGCGATTTGCCGGTGTTCGATACGGTCGAACAGGCCGTGCAAAGAACGCAGGCTGAAGCTACGGTGATTTATGTGCCGCCGTTCTATGCGGCCGATGCGATATTGGAAGCCTTCGATGCCGGCATCAAAGTGATCGTCTGTATTACCGAAGGCATTCCGGTATTGCACATGCTGCGTGTCAAGGCAGCGATGGCTGGTTCCGATACGGTATTGATCGGCCCGAATTGTCCCGGCATCATCACGCCGGGCGAATGCAAAATCGGCATTATGCCGGGTTTCATTCATCAGCCCGGCAAGATCGGTATCGTGTCGCGATCAGGGACATTGACTTACGAGGCAGTGCATCAAACGACGCGCGAAGGCTTGGGGCAAAGCACCTGCGTCGGCATCGGCGGCGATCCGATTCACGGCATGAATTTTATCGATGTGATCAGCCGCTTTCAGGCCGATGAGCAAACGCACGGCATCGTCATGGTTGGTGAAATCGGCGGTAGCGAGGAAGAGGAAGCGGCCGAATACATCAAGGCGCATGTCACAAAGCCTGTGGTCGGCTATATCGCCGGACAAACCGCGCCGCCCGGAAAACGCATGGGTCATGCCGGTGCGATCGTGACCGGCGGCAAAGGGACGGCGGCAAGCAAAATCGCCGCGATGAAAGCGGCCGGCGTCGAAATGGTCAGCTCGCCCACCGAGATCGGCGAAGTCATGAAAAAAGTCTGCGGCTAAAAAAGGTGCGCGATGCGCACCCTACGGCGGCTATCCAAGCAGCGTAGCCCGGATGGAGCGTAGCGCAATCCGGGACGTTCGAAGCCACGCCATTCCCATATTCCGCTACGCTGCATACGGGCAACGTGCTAGACCTTTCGCCGGTGGCCGAAGCAAACCGAAATGTTTAGGGCAAATAGAAACGTATGGGGCGGGTAAAAACCCGCCCCGCAGAGGGCGGCTAATTGACCGACGGCTGATAAGCTACCGAAAAATCGTTCAATGCGGCCAGCGCGTCTTCCGGCTTTCTGCTTTCATCCAATTGAAAGGCGTCGACGCCGGTTCTGTGCAGATAAAATATCTGATCGATCAAGTAATTGCCGACAGCGCGAATTTCGCCGCGGTAATGATAGCGGTTGCGCAGCAACCAAGCTTGGCTGAACGAGCGCCCGTCGCCGAACATCGCGATGTCCAATTCGACCAAAGGCATTCCGGCTAAATCGCCGGCAATGTCTTCAAGCGTATCGGTCGATCGAATTCTGAGACCGGTTTGTCCGCCGCGCCGAGTAAGGGAGTCTTTATCGTTCAGCCAACGAGATACGGAAACGGTAATATCGCCGGTTTGAGGGATGTCTTGATCATCGGCGACAAATTGCCAATTGTCTTCGGTGATTTTTTTATCTTTAATGATTTGCATAAACTTGCTCTTTGAATGGCGTAATGCCGACGCGTTTAACGGTATGTAAGAAAGACTCGTCTTCTTGTCTTTGTTTGATGTAAACATCGAGAATGTCTTGCACGGCCCGCGTGATTTGATCCTTGGCAACCGCGGGCCCTAACCTATCGCCGATCGCGGCTTCGTTTTCGGACGAACCGCCCAGCGTGATTTGATACCATTCCTCGCCTTTTTTATCGACGCCGAGAATCCCGATATGGCCGACGCTTTGATGCGCGCAGCCGTTCATGCAGCCTGAGATGTTGATCTTGATATCGCCGAGATCGTGCAGGTAATCGAGATCGTCCAGGGCCTGATTGATTTCGCGGGTAATGCCGATGGAACCAGCGTTGGCCAGCGAGCAAAAATCGAGGCCCGGGCAGCAGATGATGTCGGTCGCGGAGCCGATATTCGGCGTGGCCAGCTTGGCGGCGTCGAGCTCCTGCCATAAGGTGAACAAATCCGTCTGCTTGACATCGGTCAAAACCAAATTTTGCCTATGAGTGCTGCGGACTTCGCCGAAACTGAAGCGGTCGGCCAAATCGGCGACCAAGTCCAATTGCGTATCGGTAATGTCGCCGGGAGGGGCGTCGGGTGCTTTCAGAGAAATGAAGGCCGCACGATAACCGGGCACGCGATGATCGGCCGTATTCTGTTGGACCCAAGTTGCAAAAGCCGGATTGTCTTGGAGCCGATCATTGAAACTGCCGTCAAGGCCGGCATCGGTTTCGTAAGCCGGCGGCGCGAACTGCGCCTTGATGGATTCAATACGTTCGTCGCTCAGCTCGAGGCTATCTTTGTTCAACTGCCATTCTTGCTCGACCAGTTCGGTGATCTTTTCGAGGCCTTCTTCTTTTACCAAAATTTTGATTCTGGCTTTGTACTTATTGTCGCGGCGTCCGAACAGATTGTAAATGCGGACGATGGCTTCCAGATAAGACAATAGATGCTTTTTTTCCAGAAACGGACGAATGACTTGTCCGATGACCGGCGTGCGGCCTAGGCCGCCTCCGACGAAAACTTTAAAGCCGACTTCGCCGGCATCGTTTTTAACCAAATGCAGGCCGATATCATGAAATTGCGTCGCGGCCCGGTCGTGCAGGGCGCCGCTGACAGCGATCTTGAACTTGCGAGGCAAAAACGCGAATTCGGGGTGCAGCGTAGTCCATTGGCGAATGATTTCGCAGTAGGGGCGCGGGTCTTCGATCTCATCCTTACAGACGCCGGACAAAGGGTCGGTCGTCGTATTGCGCATGCAGTTGCCGCTGGTTTGAATCGCATGCATTTGAACCTCAGCCAGTTCCGCGAGAATGTCCGGGACTTCCTCGAGCTTGGGCCAATTGTATTGAATATTTTGGCGCGTCGTAAAATGACAATAGCCCTTGTCGTATTTACGTGCGATTTCGGCCAATTTGCGCAATTGCCTGGACGACAGCAGGCCGTAAGGGCCGGCTACGCGCAGCATCGGCGCGTGAGTTTGAATGTACAAGCCATTCATTAAGCGAAGCGCGCGGAATTGATCGCCGTCGAGTTCTCCTTTCAGGAAGCGTTCGGTTTGGCCTCTGAATTGGGCGACACGTTCATCAATGAGCGTTTGATCGTCTTGAGTGTATTGGTACATAGTGAGGATGAGCTGTTGGAAAGTAAGTATTCAGACCCCGTTGGCAAATTACCGCAATCCAGGCGTATTGTTGGCCTCCCCTTTGAAAAAGGGGGATTGAGGGGGATTTATTTAAAAAATCTCCCCTAGCCCCTCTTTTTCAAAGAGGGGGGCTGAATACTTACGTTGGAAAAGCGCCGTAAGGGGGCGAATAAGTGAACCGGCAATATTATACCGACACGGATAAAATGACAAAGTTTATTATGCGGTTATAATATCCCGCTTGAAAAATTTTAACGGTCTTTTTTCCAATAATTTACTAATCAGGGGGTTCTTTTGTTGCGGCTTATATTTGTAATACTGGCTTTGTGTCTGCCGGAGCTGGCGATGGCAGGCGGGTTTGAAAACCTGGATCTAACCGGTACCGAGCGAGGTATCTATACTGTATTAATTTTCGTCATCGCTTACGGTTTCGTGATGGCCGAAGAGTTTACCGGGTTGAAAAAATCCAAGCCGGTCATCTTTGCGGCGGGAATTATTTGGGCACATGCGGCGGTTCTGGCGTCCTCGAAAGGCGTTTCAACTGAAGAATTGCACGAAGCCTTCGAGCATAACCTAAAAGAATACGCGGCCTTGATGCTGTTCTTGCTGGTTGCAATGACGTATATCAACGCGATGGCCGAGCGTAATGTTTTCGAAGCCTTGCGTTCCTGGTTGGTCAGAAAGCAATTCAGTTATCGTAAGCTGTTTTGGATTACCGGCATCATCACATTCTTCTTGTCGTCGGTTGCCGATAACCTGACTTCGGCATTGTTGGTCGGTGCAGTCGTATTGGCGGTTGGCAAGAAAAACGACAAATTCATTACGATCGGTTTAATTAACCTGGTGATTGCTGCGAATGCCGGCGGCGCGTTTTGTCCGTTCGGCGATATCACCACGCTAATGGTATGGCAGGCGGGTTATGCCGAGTTTTTCGACTTTTTCGCGCTGTTTATTCCATCAACCGTCAACTATTTAGTGCCGGCCGCCTTCATGCATTTCGCGGTGCCCGACGAGCAGCCAGAAGCGGTTCACGAAGCGGCGATCGAATTGAAACCGGGCGCGGTAACGGTTTGCGTGCTTTTTGCGTTGACCATTGTATCTGCGGTTAGTTTCAAACAATTCCTGCATTTGCCGCCGTTCATGGGCATGATGTTCGGTCTTTCGATCTTGATGTTGTACGGTTTTCATATCACTACGCTCTATCGTAGCAACGAAGATTATGAATTCGATATCTTCAATAAAGTGCGCGATGCCGAATGGGATACTCTGTTCTTTTTCTTCGGCGTGGTGTTTGCGGTAGGCGGTTTAGGTTATATCGGCTATCTCGAACTGATGTCGGCGGCGATGTACGATGGACTCGGATTTACCTCGGCCAACATACTGGTCGGTGTGATGTCGGCGATCGTCGATAACATTCCGGTGATGTTCGCGGTATTGAACATGGGCTTGGATATGGATTTATACCAATGGTTGCTGGTTACGCTGACCGCCGGTGTGGGCGGGTCGATGCTGTCGATCGGTTCGGCGGCGGGTGTAGCGTTGATGGGGCAATCCAATCATAAATACACCTTCTTCAGTCACTTGAAATGGACGCCGGCGATCGCCGCCGGTTATGCGGCCAGTATTTTCGCTCACTATTTGGTGAACGGCTAATCATGGCGCTTCGGCTTCGCGTCGGCGCTTCGTGGCTTGATTGCCGGTCGGTGGCATGACGGCTGTCAAGAGCGGATGGCGCGAAGCCTTTCTCGTCTATACCCGGCCTCGCGTTCTGGGTATGGTTTTTCTCGGCTTTTCGGCCGGTCTTCCCTTTCTATTGGTTTTTTCGACGCTGTCGGCATGGCTTCGCGATGTCGGCGTCGAATTGTCCGTCATCGGTTTTTTCAGCTGGGTTGGCGTGACATACTCCATCAAGGTATTTTGGGCGCCGGTGGTCGATACGCTGCCGCTGCCGTGGTTGACCAAGTGTTTCGGCAAGCGGCGTAGTTGGATGTTACTGGCTCAATTGGGTATTGCGGCTGGTCTGATCGGCATGGCGAGCGCCGATGTCGAATCGCAATTGCAATGGATCGCGATATTCGCCGTTTGGGTGGCGTTTTGTTCCTCAACCCAAGATATCGTCATCGATGCTTATCGAATCGAAGCGGTCGTCGTCGAATATCAAGGCGCGATGGCGGCGATGTATGTGCTTGGCTATCGGATTGCATTGCTGGTAGCAGGGGCCGGTGCGTTTTATCTTGCCGAGTATTTCGATTGGGCAATTGCCTATCAAATGATGGCAGCCTGCATGCTGGTCGGTGTCGTGGCCACGCTGATCATTGACGAACCGCTCCCTAACGAAGATCAAGAAGCGCGGAAATTGGCGCGAAGAGTGGAATCCGCTCTAGGTGTTGCGGAGCGCCGAAATTGGCTGGCTCGATTGGGCGCCTGGTTTTCCGATGCGGTGCTAAGTCCGTTCGTCGAGTTTTTCACTCGAAACGGTAAATTCGGCTTGATGATACTGGTGCTGATCGCGACTTATAAAATGAGCGACATCACGATGGGCGTGATGGCGAACCCGTTTTATTTGGATATCGGATTCAGTAAAAAAGAAATTGCCGACGTTAGCAAAATTTTCGGGTTTTTCATGACCATCGCCGGCGCCTCGCTTGGCGGCGTATTGGTGGCCCGCTATGGCATCATGAAGCCTTTGTTGCTCGGCGCGGTGATGGCCGCCGCGACCAATTTACTTTTCGTGCTGCTCGCCGTCTCGGAGCCCAGCTTAGTTTTGCTCGCCGGCGCCGTCAGTGCCGATAATCTCAGCGGAGGTATTGCGACCTCGGTGTTCATAGCCTATTTATCGAGCATGACCAGTACGGCTTATACCGCTACCCAATACGCCTTGTTCAGTTCGCTGATGACCTTGCCGGCGAAACTTTTAGGCGGCTTCTCGGGGATAGTGGTCGAACATTACGGTTATGAATGGTTTTTCATCTATTCCGCATCGGTCGGATTGCCGGCAATCGTATTGGTACTGGTGTTGATGAGGCGCTATGCGCGAAGTTAGCTGGTTGACGATGGTTTCCTAAATGTTTCGCCCGTAACCGAAGCAAACCGAAATGTTTAGCGCAAATCAAAACATCACGCTCTTTCCCAAGCTCCTGCTTGGGAAAGACGCCCCGGAAGCTCCCCCTTCGACAAGGCTCGCCTGAGCGCAGCCGAAGGGCTCAGGGCAAGAGCTTCCAGAGACCGACACAGCTTCCGCACATTCTCAATCAACCCCGACTCGCTCGTTCAATCTTCCTTGATTGTCGGGAAGCTAGAGCTTCCTGAACGGGTTACCCAAGCTGGATCTTGTGTAACAGAGCAAAAAATTGATATTGCGATTCACTTATATAAACAGTATCATACGCAGTTCATTAATAAGTATGTGGCCCATTAACGGGTAATTTGGAAGCAAACATGAAACCAGACATTCATCCAGAATACAAACAAATCACAGTCACTTGTGGTTGCGGCAATACCTTCGAAACCGGGTCCGTATTGGGTAAGGATCTTCAAGTTGAGGTATGCTCCGCATGCCACCCTTTTTATACCGGTAAACAAAGGGTAGTCGACACCGCTGGAAGAGTCGACAAATTCCGTAGAAAATACGGCAAATAATCCAATAACCGATACCGAAAGTTCCTTATGCGCCGGATTACAGAGGCGCAACTCTTTCCGATTCCTTAAGTGGGCGTTCGTTCGTAGCGCTTGCTAATAATCCCTCGGACGGGCTTTATAAGCACGTCCGGGGTGTTTCGACCATACCCAAAGTTAAGCATAAATCTAAAAAGAGCAGTTGACATGTGTTGTAGGCTGTTCGTGCTGAGCCAAGTCGAAGCATGAAGGTCTACAATACTTTCACCGGTTTGGTGAAGCCTCAAACTATCCTTCATCATCGACAGGCTCAGAGCGAACGGTAGTTTGAGGTTAGGTTTATGTATAACGATGAGAGCTCCTGCTTGGGAAAGATACTCCGGAAGCTCCCCCTTCGACAAGGCTCGCCTGAGCGCAGCCGAAGGGCTCAGGGCAAAAGCTTCCTGTGACCGACACAGCCTCCGCACATTTTCAATTAACCCCGGCTTTGATTATCGGGAAGCTAGAGCTTCCTGAACAGGTTACCCAAGCTGGAGCTTGGGTAACAGCATATTTTAGTCTTTTTGAACTCGATGCCATTTAATGTAACTTGGTATTCTCGGCCTTCCCTCACCTAACGTTAGGTGAGAGACGATCTGGGGATCGCTCCCACAGTGTATCCACCATCCTCTATGGGAACGACGCTTTCGTCGCCCCTCACTTAACGCTAGGTGAGGGAAAGCGACTGATGCTCGACACCCACAGCTTATGTAGAAGCCCTCGACGTGCCCTAAATTCATTCACCTGGGCGATTTTAATCGCCCAGGTGAATGAATTTACCCCTACATGAACTTAGGCAAATCAGTTAGTTAATTTTAGCGACATCCTTAGCTTGATGGGTATGGGTTATAAACCTCGTCTCGCCAAGGGTATAAATATTACGGCCGGTTTACAAAATCCGGCCGGCAATAGAGCGAAAGAACTGACAAAATTTGTCACAAACCGCCGTTTTTAGAAAGTCGTACCGAGTAGAATTTCCGGTCTGATCGGCTGAATCGCGCCGCTCGCCGAAAAGAAATATGCCTAATGCATTGATATACAAAGAGCCCAGTTCTCGTCCAAAAAGTTGGCATGGCGCATGCTTTATCTTAACTGAATTCAATTCGAACTTTTCTACCAACACAGAGGTGGTTATCATGCAAAAATTTAGAACACAAACACAACAAGGTTTTACCTTGATCGAACTGATGATCGTGGTCGCGATCATCGGTATTTTAGCGGCGGTGGCAGTTCCCGCCTATCAAGATTACATCGGGCGCTCTCAAGTTTCGGAAGCGATGACGTTGACCGGCGGGGCGAAAACGGCGGTAGCTGAATTTTGGAGTAATAACGGTGCAATGCCAGCCGATAATGCTGCCGCCGGTATTGCAGCTTCTGGCGACATTAACGGTAAGTATGTGGCTTCTGTTGCAATAGCCAATACCGGCGTTATTACCGCGACAATGCAGAATACAGGCGTGTCCTCGGGTCTTGGAGGTACAACCTTGCTTCTGAGTCCGGTAACTTCAGCTGGCACGATTAGTTGGACATGTACAGGAGGAACAATCCCTGCGAAATTCCGACCTAGTTCTTGCAGATAATATACTGCTCCATGATAAAAAGCCCTGTGCGTAACAAAGCAGGGCTTTTCTCCAAATGAGAGTCAATACTTCTTCAAACAAAAATAGCTTATTTGTTTTTTCAATAGTTATTGTTTTTTTTCTGTGCTTTTATCCCGGACTATTTGGCAGCTTTCTTTTCGACGATTACGCCAATCTCAACAAGCTCGGAGATTACAACGGCGTCAGAAATCTAGACACCTTTCTCAAGTATATTTCTTCGGGCATTGCGGGCCCGACCGGGCGACCGATAAGCCTTCTTAGCTTTTTGTTGGACGGAACCGATTGGCCGGCCGATCCTTTTCCGTTTAAACGGACTAATGTATTGTTGCACGGACTTTCCGGCATTTTTTTGTACTTGTTATGCCGGCAGTTATTGCTGTGCTTCTATCTTCCCTCTAGCCGCCTAAATAATGCCGCTTTGCTGGTCGCCGCATTATGGTTGCTGCATCCGTACATGGTCTCGACCGTTCTATATGTCGTTCAGCGTATGGCAATGTTGTCGGCTTTTTTTTCGATATTAGGTTTATGGCTTTATGTCAAGGGTCGGCGTTTGTTGGCGGAAGACCCACATCGAGCCTACGCATATATGACCAGCGCGGTGGTCTTGGGTACTTTACTGGCGCTGTTGAGCAAGGAGAACGGTATATTGTTGCCATTGCTGATCGCGATGGTCGAGCTGTGCGTTTTTCGTCATCCCTCAAGCGGAGTAGTGTCGCTGAACAAGCTCTGGCAAATTACATTTATTTTATTACCGAGTCTCGCTATTTTCGGTTATCTAATTTACGTTTTTAATCCCTATACGCTTGATCATCCTTTTTATAACCGCACGTTTAATTTACCGCAAAGGGTGCTTACCGAAAGCCGGATTGTAATCGGGTATTTATATCATTTGTATATACCGCGTATGTTTTATCCGGGGCTTTTGAACGAGAATATCGAATTGTCCACCGGGTTGTTGGCACCGCCAACGACTTTGTACAGCGTTATTGCATTATCGCTGATGTTATTCGGCGCGATTGTCATGCGAAGGCGTTGGCCGTTGTTGAGCTTATCATGGCTGTTTTTTTTGGCTGGGCATGTTTTGGAGTCCACTACAATCGGATTGGAGCTTTATTTCGAGCACCGTAATTATTTACCGGCTATTTTTTTGTTTTTACCGCTCGGTAGTTTATTGATTCGGGTGAATAGGCGTATGCTCCGAATCGGTAGTTATTTGTTTTTAGCCATTTGCGCCGCATTTACTTATCAACGCAGTCAATTATGGGGTAACCCGCTGGAGTTGACGTTTTTTTGGGCGGAGCGTAATCCGCATTCTTCCCGTGCGCAACGCACTGCGGCATTGCAAATGGAGCAGGCGGATCAACCCTTAGCCGCTTTGACATTACTGACCCAAGCCAGACATAAAATTCCCGATAATCTGGATTTGCAGTGGCATTGGTTGATCTTAAAGTGCCGTTTCGACGAAGTGACTGAGAGTGAGTTTTCCGAGATACGGAATCAGACCGGTAAATTAGATTACGTTCCGCAATTATTCAATATGCTGCAATCTACCATTCAAATTATGTCCAGTCCTGAGTGTAAGGGTGTAAACGCATTGCAAGCATTACAGTTGCTGGATACTTTAATTAATGACAACCCATCCGTTCAACGCAACTCGCGTCTGCGATTTCAAATGTATCATCTCAAGGGCAGAGTTTATGCGGAGATCAAAAAGCCGAAGCTAGCCGTCGATGCATTCAACCGGGTTTTGGATATGGAAAAAAACATAGAGCATGGTTTGGTGCAGGTCGGAATTTTGGGTTCGTACAGGTACTATCAGGAAGCTTTAGAACATTTACAGAAATTAGAATCGTTGATACAAACACAACCCGGCACAAACATTCTGCCTCTGGATATTAAGCCGGATTATCGTTACGAAGCCGAACGTATTAAGCAAATTTTGCTTGAAGAGCTAGATTCAGTAAAAACCGAATAATTCACTCGTTTCTACTCTTCTGAGACTGTGAAAGTATTGTATCTTTTTCCAAGCTCCAGCTTTGGCAGGATAGAGAGCAACCCAATTGTAAATGTTTCGACCGTGGACTAAGCAATCCGAGATGTTTGAGGTAAATTGAAATATTGGGGTGGGGGGCGGTTTAAATAACCCGTCCCGCTGGAGTTCACCATAGATGCGAACAATGAACGTTAACTGAGCACAAAAGCCTATGCGTTTAACAAAAAACGAAATTAAGGTTATCAAAGAAACGATCACTGAAGTTTTCGGCACTGAAGCAGTGGTTCGATTATTTGGTTCCAGAGTGGATGATGCCGCCAAAGGAGGTGATATTGATTTGCTTGTGACCCTTTCGTCCCCGACAAACCAGCCGGTAGAAAAGATGATCAAAGCAGAAGCTAAAATAATCTACCGATTAGGTAACGAAAGAAAAATCGATCTGCTATTAGACGCGCCAAATTTGAATCAACAACAGATTCACCGCATAGCCCGCGAACAAGGCGTTTTATTATGAAAATTGCAGCCGAAATACAAGCGAGATTAGCTTTTTTAGTGCGCGTGGTTGAAAAAGAAATTGAGCATCTGGATTATGCCGATCAACAAGTTTTTTCTTCTTCATTTAATAGGGCCAGCATAGAAAACCTGGCGCATACACCTGAATATGCGCTCAAAATAGAAGCATTTTCGAGTCGTTTTTGTCGTCTTCAGGACACTCTAGGTGATAAGTTGTTACCCGCACTGCTCACAGCACTGGGTGAATTCCCCAAGGCTTTACTGGTTAACCTGGACAAAGCTGAAAAATATGGCTGGTTAACGTCTGCGGAGCAATGGATCGCATTACGCCAGCTAAGAAACAGAATGATTCACGAATACATTGACGATCCGGATATTTTTTATTCCGCATTGGTCGCTGCACATAACAATTTAAGTCTCATAAAAGACTTTGCAGGTTATTTAAATAAACAAGTTGCGGAATTATTGAGTGAGGAATCTTAAAAATATGATCATTGCTTTCTGCATTAAATAATCGCGGTCAGGCCTTGCATTTGACATTTTCCCTTGTTTTCACGATCCGTTTTGGCTGTTCGCCCAATAATGCGGCAAAGCGGGGAATCAGCTTTTTGCCAATGTGATCTTGGGGGCTACGCTGCTAACCATGCTCCATTGGATTCCGGTGTTTACTCGCCTGCGACAGTGGATATCGTATTCGAATCTTTACGTTTTTTGATCAACGAAGGTTTGACCGTCTATTTTTATGTGATTTTGGAAAATCACCTGGATCTTATTGATCACAGTCAACCGTTCTGCTGTTTCCCAAGCTCTCCTGCTTGGGAAACCTATGTGTGAAGCTCTAGCTTCGCGATACAAGTGAAAAAGAAGCTAATGATCCTTCTCTTGCAGCGGTTACAGCTAAGCTAAGTTCAATCGGTCGGGCATGCAGGTCTCGGGAAGCCAGAGCTTCCGGTTTTTCCTTCCCAAGCTAGAGAGGCTGTGAAAGTATTGGTGAATACATCATAAAAAAATTTATTCACCATGAAGAACATGAATGCAATGAAGAAAAAGACTATACAATCAACAATCTAGATCTTCATGTTACTTCATGCTCTTCATGATTATTTCGCAATATTGAATACTTTCACAGTCTCTAGAGCTTGGGAAGGAGCAAAAGAAGGCGTTCACCCGGAATGGCTTCACAACGATGATAAGATGCGGCAAAAAATTAAATATTTTCATATGAATTCGGTAAAAAGAGGCTTTGTCGACCAACCGGAACACCGGCGGCATTCCGGTACCAGAGATTATGTTGAACAAGCAGGACTATTGACGGTGACTCGGTATGGATAAGTCGGGTATACATTCCCATGAAGGAAGAGGGGCGCGGGTTACTTCTATCAGCGTCGTTTTACCCGCCAAGAACGAAGCGCAAAATATTGCAGTGGTATTACGGCGATTGAAGCACTTATTGCCCGATGCCGAGATTATCGTTGTCAACGACGGGTCTACCGATAATACTGCTAAATTAGCGGCCAAAGCCGGCGCCAAGGTAATTAGCCATCCTTACAGCCAAGGCAATGGCGCATCGATTAAAACCGGAGCCAGAAACGCCGGCGGCGATATCTTGGTATTTATGGATGCTGACGGTCAGCATGATCCGGGAGATATCCCCGCCCTACTGGCTAAGCTCGATGCCGGTTACGACATGGCGGTCGGTGCGCGACATGCAAAAACGCATGCGTCCTGGTTGCGGCGTTTCGCGAACGCGTTTTATAACAAGTTGGCGTCGATCATGACTGGGTATCGAATTGAAGATTTGACCTCGGGGTTTCGTGCGGTCAAAGCTGATAAGTTTCGCCGGTTTCTCTATTTGCTTCCGAACGGCTTTTCCTATCCGACCACCAGCACGATGGCTTTTTTCCGATCCGGTTTTCCGGTGGCCTATGTGCCGATTCATGCCGGTAAACGCGAGGGCAGAAGTCATATCAAATTATTGCGGGACGGCATTCGGTTTTTTGTCATTATCATGAAAATCGGTGCGCTGTTTTCGCCGATGCGTTTATTTCTGCCGTTAAGTTTCTTGGTGTTTATGACGGGAGCGTCCTATTACGCTTACACATTCATAACCAGCGGTCGGTTTACCAATATGAGCGCGGTATTGTTTTTGGCCTCGTTGTTCATTTTTTTGATTGGAATTCTGTCCGAGCAGGTTTCTTCGTTGCATTATCGCCATGCGGAAAAAGATTGAAGCACGCCAGTACCTTTTCGTTCCTACGCTCATTGCCTTGGAATACAGTTAGAAAAGCTCAGTTTCACGAAGCCGGAAAGTAAGAGCATACAGTCAAGATTTTCCAACCGGAGTTTGGAAAACAGCGGAAAAAAGCTTTAAATAACCACGCGAATTCAACTTACAAGTGAAACTTCTTTTTATATCTAGAGCTTACCCCCCTGTAGTGGGGGGGCTGGAAAAACATAACCAAGCATTGTTAGCGGCATTACGCGCTATAATTCCTGTTCAGTCGATTTTAAATCGTAAGGGTAAAAAAGCCTTACCCTTTTTTTTGCCTTTAGCCATGTTCAAGGTACTATTTTGCTTCCAAGAAAGCGATGTAATTTTACTTGGAGACGGTCTTCTCGGCGTCTTGGGTTGGTTCATCAAATTGTTCCGACCGAACACACCGGTAATTTGTATTATTCACGGTTTGGATATTACCTATGGTAATCCTGTGTACCAGTTTTTTTGGATTAGGTTTTTCCTGCCTAATATGGATCGGCTCATTGCTGTCAGTCAAGCAACTTCCGAGGCGGCTATTCTAAAAGGTTTGCCGGCATCTAAATTAACTGTGATTCCAAACGGTGTTCACCAAGTGGAAATGCAGCCATTCAGGGATAGACAAAAACTCGACCTATTGTTGGGCGTAGATACGGAAAACAAAGTCATTTTGTTTACTCTCGGCCGGCTAGTAAAGCGTAAGGGCGTTAATTGGTTCATTCGGAACGTAATGACCAAAATACAGGATCAATGCATTTACATTGTTGCTGGGGATGGACCGGAAAAGGCTATCATCGACAAAAGTATTCAAGAACATGGTCTTGAAAACAGTGTTTTCTGCTGTGGATTTACAACAGAGGAACTCAAGACCTTGTTGTTTGCCAACGCAGATATGTTTATTCAGCCAAATATTAAAGTTGCTGGCGATATGGAAGGCTTCGGTATTGCAGTATTGGAAGCCAACGCCCATGGTCTGGCCGTTCTCGGTTCTAATCTGGAAGGCCTGCGAGACTCAATTACCGAAAATCAAAACGGTTGGTTGTTGGAGCCGGAAAATGCCGCTGCTTATATCCAAAAGATAAGCGAACTTTTGAAAGATCCCTCCGAGTTACAGCGTGTGGGCAATAAAGCAAAACGATTTTGCCATCAGCATTTTTCTTGGGAACAAATAGCTAATCAATATTTTGCATCTATTGCTAATTTAGCTGCACCAAAGCAAAACAACAAGACTAATTCATTATGAGCCAAGATGAACACCGACAAATCGCAAAGTTTTATGACGAAATTTATTATCACGAAATCGAATCAGCTGGGTCTCACCCTTCCTGCCATGCCTTACAACTGATAAAGCGGTTACAGGTGGCTCCAGGGGACAGATTGCTGGATGTCGCTTGTGGTGCTGGGAGTTGGCTTGCAGCGGTAGCACAACATGGTGCGGATATAAGTGGTATCGACATATCAGAAAGAGCTATAGATGCGTGCCAGCGTCGCTTACCTGAGGGTGTTTTTTTCTTGGGTATTGCTGAACAACTTCCTTTTGATAGTCACTCATTTGATATCGTTACCTGTCTCGGGTCGCTTGAGCATTTTCTAGACCAGCCAGCGGCATTGCGGGAGATGGCGAGGGTTGCAAAACCCAATGCCAAATTAGTGATTCTGGTACCCAACGCAGGTTTTCCTACGTATCGCTTTGGTATTTATCGCGGTACTCAACAACAAACAGTTCGGGAAACAATTAGGTCTCTTGATGAGTGGCAAAAAATGCTCGAAGAGGCCGGCCTGGAGATTATAGATCGATGGAAAGATTTGCATGTGCTGTCTCGAAGCTGGATAGTACGCCCTCCTTTTTACATGGTACCTCTGCGCTTAGTTCAGGCCCTGGCTCTAACTATTTGGCCTCTATCATGGCAATACCAAGTCTATCACTTGTGTCGTATTCGCTAGATTATTCCTTGTTTCCAAGCTTCAGAAACTTTTATCTCAAAAAAAATCGGAGTCACTCAGTAGCTTGTCGTAGTCAATAAGCCAAATGAAGAAAAACGTAAATATTCGGTCAACCACTCATCAAACTAAACAATCGGTTAGACAGCCCCGGAAGTGTCTTTCTAAGGGGGAGCGCATAAGTCTTTGATGGGAAATCTCTGTTTGCCGACGGGGCCGAGTTTACCACGCCCTTGCGTTTGTCCTAAATAGCGCCAATTAGGCTGTTACCCAAGCTCCAGCTCCAGCTTGGGTAGCCTGTTCAGGAAGCTGGAGCTTCCGGGGTGTGTTTCCCAAGCGGGAACTTGGGAAAGAGCGTGACTATTTTTTGAGTATAAAGGGAGTAGCTTTATGCGTATGGGTTACATAACCCGTTCCGCTGGCGGCATCATCGGCCGCAACGGCGCCGGCAAAAGCACTTAGGATGCGGTCAGAAATAAATCGTACCCTACGAGCTATACATCCTTTAAATCATTTAGCATGAAAATACAAAGCAATAACACCAAAATCTATAGGGCTCGCCGAAACGGGCATAAAACCCGGATCTGGCAGGAGATGTTCACAGACTTGATTGCCAGTCGAGAATTGATCTGGCGATTGATCATTAGAGACTTTTCGGTCCGCTATCGTCAATCGATGCTGGGTTACGTTTGGGCGGTTCTTCCGCAAATCGTCACAGTCGCCATTTTTACTTTTTTATCAAGACACCGGGTATTCGACATGGGGCCGACCGACATGCCTTACGTCGTTCATGCTTTATGGAGCATTTCCGTCTGGCAACTATTCGCCGGTTGCCTGATCGGTTGCACCAACAGTTTGGTGAATGCCGGGTCTTTGGTCACGAAAATCAACTTTCCCAAGGAAGCGCTGGTCTTTGCGGCCATAGGTCAAGCGTCGCTGGATTTCATGATACGTTTGATTCCGGTAACGGTGGTATTCATCTGGTATGGTTTTGTACCTTCCTGGCACAGCGTCTTTATTCCCTTGATATTGATAGCGGTATTACTGATGGCCTTGGGGGCGGGCTTTATCATGGCGATCATCAACCTGGTTTTACGCGACATGGGCAACATGCTGAGCATGGTACTGACCTTCGGCATGTTTTTGGCGCCCATTCTCTATCCGCCCCCAGTCCGAGAACCTTTCACTATCGTGAATATCGCCAACCCGTTTAGCCCGCTTTTGATTGCGACGCAAAACCTGTTATCGGGACAGCGCTTAATGCAACCGGAGCTGCTGGTTTACATGATAGCTTTCAGTATTGGCGTATTTTTTCTAGGCTGGAGAACTTTTCATATCACCATGCCGAGAATTGCGGAACGGGCTTAAAATCATGTCGGACGAAGTATTGATCAAGACCGAAAGCGTCAGCAAAAAATTCTGCCGCTCGCTAAAACGGTCTATGCTTTATAGTATCGAAGACATTAGCCGGGTAGGATGCATTCTATGCACCAACAATCTAAAAGCGAACAAGAATAGAACATGTTTTCATTTACTTACAAGCGCTAGATCACACAAGCAAGAGCAAATTGTTGATGTCGGTGAATCATAAGCGTTACTAGGCTGGAAGAATTTATCGACATCCCGTCAAGCAATAGCGCATTCGTCATCAAAGCCATTTTTTAGGAGAATTGATATGCACAGCGTCGAATTTGAAACCGACACCCAAGGGCAATTCATTGAGATACCGGAAGAATATCAAGAATTTCGCTCAAAACACATCAAAGTGTTATTAACACTAGATGAAAATAATCAACAGCCGGCAAAACAACCCACAAGACGCGTATCAGCCATGTCATTAGATACCCGTGGCTTCAAATTTAATCGGGATGAAGCCAATACGCGATGAACAGACATTTTTTAGATACGAATGTAGTGATATACGCCTATTCCAACACGGAAATAGAAAAATCGAATCGAGCCAACGAGTTGCTATTCAATGACCATTCGATCATTTCAACACAAGTTGTCAACGAATTTTCCAACGTATGTCTTCGAAAATTTCGACAACCTGAACAAACGATTATCAAGACGCTATTGGAATTGGCACGGACAACTACCATAGCAAATTTCTCCCTTGCGACTCAGCTAGAAGCGCTTAAGCTATGTGATGCGCACTGTTTTTCCTATTCCGATGCGTTGATAATCGCTACGGCAATGGAAAACGAGTGCGCTATTCTTTACTGTGAAAGTTCGTAGATTTGGGTTCTTTATCTAATTTTTCGATATTCAACAGAATGCCGGTTCCGAAGAGGGTGCGGTTGCTCGACCGATAGGCGTCGGCGGCAGGACAGCCGCCGTCGAGCCTACATGGACGTATTTACGGCGACCTATCGGGCGAGTGACCCTACCCTCCGCCACCAGAGAACTTTCATTTGCCGGGGCGATGGCCAGGCCTTCATGAACGTTACTCTGAAGACATGCAAGACGGGTAATTGATTAATGGCCGTTTGCGCATCCTCAATCCATTTGTTTCTTAAGTCTCATTGATAAACATTTCAACTAAACCATGCCAAAACTATACGAGAGCTTGTAAGATGCGGTAAGGCACGCACGAACCGCATCGTTCGTGATTGATGTGGTCCACGCTATTCACCGCATCTTTGCTATAATCCATTGCAACAAGAGGAGACTATGACCATGCAACCACAATTCATTACTGACACCAACGGCAACAAAATCAGCGTCATATTGTCATTGGAGGATTATGAAGAGCTATTGGAGGATTTAGAAGATTTAGCCGCAGTGGCAGAGCGAAAGGACGAAGAAGCCATACCTTTTGAAGAGGCGGTGAAAGAGATAGAGCATGAGTTACGCGCTTAAAATAAAGCCAAACGCGCAAAAAGAATTGGCCCGACTCTCAAAATCCGTAGCCAATGCCGCTATCAAGAAAATCCGCGCACTTGCCGACGATCCCTACCCGACAGGCTGCAAAAAGCTGGTCGGCTCAGACCATACTTACCGAATCAGGACTGGCGACTACCGCATCATTTACACCGTGTTAAATGCCGTGCTGACAGTCGAAGTAATAAAAATAGGTCACCGGAAAAATGTTTACCGATAGCTTAGTCCGAATCCTGCTTGCTGAAGGCATGCAAAACGGGCAATTGATTAATGGCCGTTTGCGCATACTCAATCCATTTTTTTCTTAGCCAGGTAGGGTGCATTCTATGCACCAACCCTCTCGGCGCCATTCCCGGAATGAGCAATATGGCTAAAATAAACATTTCAACTAAACCATGCCAAAACTATACGAGTATTTCGGATTAATCGTGATGTTTTATGCAAACGAGCATGAACCTATCCATGTTCACGGCAAATGTCAGGGACGCGAATCAAGAGCGGAAATCGTATTGATCAATGGCCTTGTTCACGAAATCAGCTATACCGCTGTTACTGGACGCGCACCACTTGAACCTAATGAAATGCGATTTTTTCAGGAGCATTTCCTCGTTCCCAACGCTCCAGCGTGGGAATGCATACCGATCTTGCCTCGGCAGCCAAGGTATGGGTTCCCACGGAGGACCGTGGGAACCAGAATATACCTCTGAACGTATCACTCGGAGACTCAAATGAAAGACACCCCCATTAATATAATCTCCGCAACGCAAACCGGAGAATATCGTATTCGGCTCATTTTTGACGATAACACCAGTCAAGAAATCGATTTCAAATCATTTCTTGCCCGCTCGCATCACCCCGACATTCGCGCCTATTTGGAACCGAGCCATTTTGCAGATTTTAGAGTGGAATACGGTGAATTAATTTGGGGAGATTATGATCTGTGTTTTCCAGTTATCGACCTTTATCGGAATACGATCGAGCACTATCCTCCAACCACAACGGCTGCGGCATGATGCTTTACACTATGCGACCTCCATTTTCGATCGTTGACCTAATCCGAGGTCAAGATAAACAAAACATGCGAGTAAGCAAAAGTCGTTTCCGAAGCACCAACTTTTTTATTTCTTAAACCTGCTTTGTAATGTCAAATTCAGACGACGTATTAATCAAAGTCGAAAACGTCAGCAAAAAATCTGCCGCTCGCTGAAACGGTCTATGCTTTACGGCATCGAAGACATCAGCCGCGACTTGCTACACTTGCCCGAAAAATCCGAACACTTACGCTAAGACGAATTCCGGGCGGACAATGATGCCTCGTTCGAAGTCAAACGCGGCGAACGCTTAGGGATAATAGGCCGCAACGGCGCAGGAAAAAGTATGCTATTAAAAATGCTCAACGGCATCATCCTGCCGGACAAAGGTAAAATCAGCATCAAAGGCAAGGTCGGTGCTAGATTTCATGTCATGTTAGTCGGTCGAGAGAGTATCGTTGTCAACGGCGATATTTAAATTAATAGCAACTAAAAACGTTAAATCTAAGAACGGAGAAAAGCCATGCAAATCCACGTCAATGTGCCACCCAATCTGCCTGATGCGATTCAATGTTCACCCGAACAATTTGCCCGTGAAGCCAAAATTGCCATGGCCGTAAAATTATTCGAAATGAAACGACTATCATCGGGCATGGCGGCTGCACTCGCGGACATGGAGCGTGTACCTTTTTTGGCGGAACTGCACCGCTACAACGTCGCCATAATTGATCTCGATACCGATGAACTACAAAGCGATATAAACAATGCATGAAAATGCCAAAACGATAGTCACCAATACGACACCACTGATTGCTTTGACGGCCGCGACCGGCAGTCTCGAGATGCTCCGGCATCTCTATTCGCGCGTGGTTGTTCCTTACGAAGTAGCTACCGAAATCAGATCTGGAGGACAAACCTGTTTCGGCGTCGACGTTTTCGAACGTTCGACATGGCTAGAGATTAAAACTACCCCAACTGTGATAACGCCTTATCTGAATAATACACTTGACCGCGGCGAAGCATCAGTTATTCAAACCGCCTTGCAAGAATCTATCGATCTCGTCGTAATCAACGAAACGGCAGGAAGAAGAGTCGCTCGCTTGTGCGGCCTGACTCTAACAGGATCTATTGGGATTTTACTCAAAGCATCCGCATCGGGTTTTCCGATATCCATACCCGAAGCTATAAGTAAAATACAGTCCCATGGTATATGGTTGAGCCGACGTGTAATCGATTATGCACTACAAACAAATAACAGCAATAAGCTAATCTGATCAACTATGCCAAACTCCGACGACGTACTCATCAAAGTCGAACACGTCAGCAAAAAATTCTGCCGCTCGCTGAAACGGTCTATGCTGTACGGCATCGAAGACATCAGCCGCGACTTGCTGCATTTGCCCGATACATCCGAACACTTACGCAAAGACGAATTTTGGGCGGTGGACGATGTATCCTTTGAAGTCAAACGAGGCGAATGCTTAGGTATTATCGGCCGCAACGGCGCCGGCAAAAGTACATTATTGAAAATGCTCAACGGCATCTTCATGCCCGACAAAGGCAAAATAACGATCAAAGGCAAAGTCGGCGCGTTGATCGAAGTCGGCGCGGGATTTCACCCTATGTTAACCGGTCGAGAGAATGTCTATGTTAACGGCGCTATTCTAGGCATGAGCAAGCGCGAGATCGATAAGAAATTCGATGAAATTGTCGCATTTGCGGAACTGGAAGAATTTATTGATATGCCGGTTAAGCATTATTCGAGCGGAATGTATGTGCGGTTGGGGTTTGCGATTGCGGCGCAGATGGAACCGGATGTTTTATTGATCGATGAAGTATTGGCGGTTGGTGATATCAGCTTTGTTCTCAAATGCTTCAATCGTATTGATCGATTGCTAAAGAATACGGCATTGATATTTATCTCTCATAACATGTCTCAAGTATCCAGAATTTGTAATCAGATTCTTTTCATAAAACAAGGGAAAGAGATATTTTTGAGTACTGATGTTATGCAGGGAGTTAACGCTTATTACGCGAGTTTGAAAAATGAAACCGGCAATTTTATTGGATCGTGCCAAGCTAAACTGTGTTCTATCAAACTCGAATCCAGTCAAAAGCAGAGTTCTGTAAATGAGGTTTTGGCAATCACATACGGATCGGAATTAAAAATCATTTTGGACATGGACGTAGAACAATCGATCAATAACCCACACTTATACTTCGTCTTCCATGATAAAGAACAACGCGGCTTTGCCGAAATTTACAGTTCACACAGCCATATTGATATAGAAAATCATGAGGGAAAAATTAGTCTGGAAGTTGTTATTCCATCTATTAATTTTTCGCAGGGCGTTTATTCCATAACAGTCGCTTTATCAACATATAAAGGTGGGCAAGTATTATTTCGCCATCAATCCGCCATTTATTTTCAAGTGATTGATGGTGAGCATGGATGGACGCCCGTTCAAATTACACCGCAGTGGAAACAGAAAACGCCACCCTCAATGTCAAAAGATAGTAACAATAGTGACCAATACCAAACTGCCGTGTAGCGACCTCGTGGATAAAATACAACTTAAGAAATCTCAATCCGATTTAGTCATCAATGGCGGAACGCCAGCCTTTCAGCAACCGTTACATGTCGGTTGTCCCAACATGGGCGATAAAGCCGCATTCATGCGCTATGTCGATCAGATCTTTGAAAATCGCTGGTTGAGTAACAACGGCCCGTTAGTACAAGAACTCGAACAGCGCATTGCCAATTATCACCAGGTCAAACACTGCGTCGCGATGTGTAACGGCACGATAGCGCTGGAAATTGCAATACGAGCGCTAGAACTCACCGGTGAAGTGATCTTACCATCCTATACCTTCATCGCAACTGCCCACGCCTTACACTGGCAGGAAATCACGCCGGTATTCGCCGACATCGACCCGGTAACGCATTGTCTCGATACCGAAGCGGTTCGCAAAATGATCACCCCGAAAACCACCGGTATTATCGGTGTGCATCTTTGGGGGCATGCAGCGCCAGTGAATGACTTGCAAGCCGTAGCCGATGAATACGGATTGCAATTGCTGTTTGACGCCGCCCACGCCTTTGGGTGTTCTTATCAAGGACAAATGATCGGCAACTTTGGGCACTGCGAAGTATTGAGTTTTCACGCAACCAAGTTTTTCAATACCTTTGAAGGCGGCGCGGTATTGACCAATGATGATGAATTGGCGGAAAAAATGCGGTTGATGCGCAACTTCGGATTTGCCGGTATGGATAATGTCATTCATCCGGGAACCAACGGCAAAATGACCGAAATTTGCGCCGCGATGGGCTTGGTGAATCTTGATAATCTGGGCATTGTGTTAGAAGCTAATCGCCGGAATTATTTAGCTTATCAACAGGAGCTTGCTGATCTACCGGTGCGCCTGTTTGCATTCGATGAAAGGGAACGTAAAAATTATCAGTATGTTGTTATGGAAGTGGGTGAAGAATGTCCAGTTAGCCGCGATGAAATTGTTAAGGCGTTACATGTCGAAAATGTACTGGCGCGGCGGTATTTTTGGCCGGGCTGTCATAATATGAAGCCGTTTAAAGAGTTGTTTCCGCATGCGGGGTTGTTGTTGCAGAATACTCAGCTTGTGGCGGATAGGGTGATTGTGTTGCCGACGGGTATAGATATTAACTGTCAGTTAGTGGCAACGATTTCAAATATAGTCAGAATGCTTTGTAATTAAATCCTCATCCCCCATTATCAATAATAAATAAAGGAATCAATGAAAATATTAGTAATAGGGCAGTGCTCACTGCATTGGGGCCGTATGGAATTCGGGAATATGGGTAATTACTATATTATCGAACCATTTATGAGGGAGTTGCATAAGGTTTTCCCTAGCGCGCAAATTAAAACCACAATGCAGATGTCACAGCGTTTCTGTGAAACGGAAAACATCACGGTGTTACCGATGAATCTCTATTATGATTGGAGTGGAAATGATCTAACGCGAGCTTTGAGAGAACTGGAGATTGCCACCGTTTACCGAGAAAATGGAAACTTACTAGAGACAACCACATACATCGAAGCGGTTTTAGAATCGAATTTGGTCATTGATTTCAGTGGAGATATCTGGGGAGATAATGCTGATTTCCTTGGCACAGATAGATTTGAAGTTGGACTTTTAAAAGATCGGGTGGCACAGTTTTTGGGAAAACCTGTAGTCCTGCTTGCAGGATCGCCTGGACCATTTTCAAATGAAAAAAACCTTAATCTCGCTAAACAGGTATATAAGGATTTTGCTTTGGTTGCGAATCGTGAGCCCATTAGTTCAAGACTTTTACGCGATCAAGGTTTTGATGTGAGTAAAACGTATTCGCTAGCATGTCCTGCGTTTCTTTTTGAGCCTGCATTAGGAAATGAAATATTAGATTTGCTAACAAGATTAGATTTATTGAAATCAGTAAGAAGCAAGCCTATTGTGGGTTTTATTTTATGTGGATGGAATTTCGAACAAGGACCGTTCGATAAGAAAGAGCGTGTTAATGACGAGTTTACCGTTTTTGCACAATCGATAGAGTACCTTACTGAAAAATTAGGAGTTAGAGTATGTTTGATGTCACATTCTAACGGGTTTGAGATTCCTCCAGCCCCATTCAAGCTGAAGCACGGTAGAGATTACTACATAGTCAAGCAACTTGAAGAAGTGCTTCAACTGCGAGGTAAAAGTCAAGACTTTTTCACAATAAATGATATTTTTGACACATGGCAGACCAAGGCCATCATCGGACAATTTGATATGCTTGTTAGTGGACGGGTACATGCAGCCGTAGCGGGACTATCTCAGTGTGTTCCTACTGTGGTTATTGATTATGGTCATGAACCTAAAGCGCATAAGTTGATTGGATTTGCAGAAGTCGCAGATGTAAAAGAATTTGTCGCCGATCCGCGCTCACTAAATGATTTGAAAGAAAAAATAAACCTGTGTTGGGAGTCCAGAAAACAAGTCAGGGAGAAACTGCAAGCCCGTATACCTCAAGTTAAACGAATGGCATCCAAGACTTTTGATCTTCTCAGAGAGGTGGTTTTGATTTGAGTAAGACTATTGCGATTATGCAACCTTATTTTCTGCCATATATTGGATACTGGCAGTTGATGAATGCCGTGGATCAGTTTGTCGTATATGATAATATTCAGTTTACTAAGAGAGGCTGGATAAACCGAAATAGGTTTCTACTAAACGGTAAGGTGGAAACATTTACGTTACCTTTAAAGAAAGATTCTGACTATTTAGATGTTAGGGAACGGTATCTTAAAGACGATTTTTATGTTGAAGCAAAAAAATTGATACGCAGATTTGAAGCAGCATACAAAATAGCCCCATATTATAAAGAAGGTATTGAAATACTTGAAAAATGTCTCTTTTATGAAGAAAATAATTTATTCAAATTTATTTTTAACTCAATACAAGTGATTAAAAGCTATATCGGAATTGAAACCAGGTTAGTTATTTCATCTGAAATTTCAATCGATCATCGTTTACGATCATCCGATAAGGTAAAAGCAATTTGTAATAATTTAGGAGCTAACTGCTATGTTAATCCCATTGGTGGGATAGCCTTATATGACAAAAATGATTTTAATAAAAGTAATATCACATTAAAATTTATTCAGACTCATTATTTTTCATATCAACAAATAAGCGAAAGTTTCGTTCCATGCCTTTCAATTATCGACATAATTATGAATTGTAGCAAATTTGAAATAACGTCTTTAATAACAAAATTTAGTGACAGGTGAAGGTAATAGACATAAAAGAAGATTGGAGCAATAATTTTAATCGAATTAAGCTATTTTTAGAAAGTGTGGATAAATTATTCTATGAGCCACTATCATTAAGAGTTGACCTAATTGAGTATTCAAAAAGGCTCTCTAAAAAAGCTAAAAATATTTTCTTAACTAAGAATGGTGAAGATATTGGGCACATTGCTTTTTACATAAATTGTAATGAAAATAAATTATTCATTACATCAATTTCAGTTATTGATGGATTCCAAGGTAATGGCCTAGGTGAATATTTGTTAAAAATTGTCAAAATTTATGCAAAGAAAAACAACTACAAAAAGGTCGAGCTGGAAGCAGATTTGCGATCTGAAAAGCTTATTAAATTTTATAAAAAAAATGGTTTTCATGAGAAAAACTGTTCTAATTTTTTAGCTACCATGGTTTGCTCAGTGAATATTGATATTTAGTGGAATTATAAGTACTGATTCATAAATAACCTGGCAAAATAGCAGCATTGGTATCAATTGGAAGCGGCAATCATGAAGCGGATAAAGGCACTAACGAAAGAAGAGCAAAAGACATTGCTAGACGCCGCTCGTTATGCCCCGGAATGCCGATTTAGGCAGCGAGCGCATGCTGTTTACTTGTGCGGGAAAGGTTATCGTGTCAATCAACTGGCGGACATTTTCGCGGTGGATCGAGACACCGTCTCAGGTTGGCTAACGGCTTGGGAACGAGAGGGCTTGATGGGGTTGCGTGATCACGAACGTCCAGGGCGACCTCGTCGTATCACAGAAGAGGAAATGGTGGCGCTTGAAAAAGATTTGGAGCAAGCACCTCAGCGAGTTCGCTTGTTACCGTCACGATTTCACGAGCGCACGGGACTGACGGTGACGTTTACGTTTACAACCATTAAGCGTCGGCTAAAGGAACGCCATTGGGTTTGGAAACGCTGTCGGCGTAGTCTCAAAGCAAAACAAGACCCCGCCGCCTTCGAAGAAGGGTAAAGGGTATTGAATGCCTTGCAAGCCAAGGAGGCGTCTGGTGAGATCGATGTATTTTATATGGATGAAAGTAGTTTTAGTGTTGATGGCTGCATCCCTTACGCGTGGCAACCCCAGGGAAAAACGCTTGAACTGCCGGCCAATACGACAGGTCGTGTTAATGTCATCGGTTTGGTGAGTCGACAAGGTGAAAGCTATTTCCATACGGTCGAAACCACTGTCACCTCATCGGTGGTTGCGGAGGCGATGGCGGCTTTTATTCAGTCTCGCTCGATGGATAAATTGACGGTCGTCATCATGGATAATGCACCTACTCATCGAAAAGCGGAGCGAGAAAATCAGGCGACTTGGTTGTTGGGGCATGTCTGGGTGTGGTTCTTACCGCCGTATTCACCCGGATTGAATCTCATTTGAAATTCTATGGAAGAAAATCAAATACGAGTGGCTACCCTGGGTCGCTTATACCAATTTTCAGAGTCTCCGAAATGCCCTTCAGGAGATTTTTCGGCACTACGGTACAGAATCAAAATACCATGTTAATTTTGGATGAGTACTTAAATTAGTTTCTCAGTTTAAGATAGACTTTTGTATTGGGTGATAAATTAATATAAAATTGCTGTCAAGTAATTGATAAATTTATTAATTAGGGATTATTCTGATTTCAAAAAATCAGCTTGCATATTATAGAAAATCCATGAATATAAAATACTTGGTAAGAAATAGTAACATTTATCAAAGCCTAAAGGCGGCATATTTCAGTTTATCAGACTTTATATTTAATCTGCGGTTATCTTTTATTCATCTGTATAACTTTCATTTCAATAAAAAAATTAAAAATTATGAAAGATTACATTTTGGATGCGGAAAAGACTATAAAACAGATTTCTTAAATATTGATCTAGCACCGCCTGCCGATGTTTTCCTGGATGCAAGAAATAAACTGCCTTTTGAAGATGGCTCGATAAAATATATTTACAGCTCACACTTCGTAGAACATCTTGAGCATGATGAACTAATGACTCACTTTCGTGAGTGTAAAAGAATGCTGTGCCAAGATGGAATATTGCGAATGGCAATACCCGATTTTCAAAAAGCAATGATAGCCTATCTCAATAAAGACATGGAACGACTTGAAATAGTAAAGCAACGTTTTCCTCTCAATATGAATAGTATAAAGGGTATCAACGAAAATCTCGTTTGCTATATGGATTATCTAAACAGAGGAATTCACGAATACGGTCAACACAAGATTTTGCTGGATTTTGAAAAAGTCAAAAACATGCTTATAGCATGTGGTTTTCAGCCGGAAAATGTGTCTTTATCAACGTTTGATAGCACGATTGATTTGCAAATTAGAGACTTTGCCTCTTTTTATATCATCGCTATAAAAGCATCGCTTTAAAAATTAACAGTCATAAATCTGAAAGGAAAGATAATCAATGAGAAATCTTCGAAGCCAAGAAGAGATCATGGCTACATGGCAAGGTGCCCCGGATACACCGGTTGTTAGTATTTGTTGCATCACTTATAACCATGAGCTTTATATCGAAGATGCGCTTGAAGGCTTCTTAATTCAAGAAACTGACTTTCCTTTTGAAATTCTGATCCATGATGATGCCTCGACCGACCGAACGGCGGATATTATTATTGAGTACTCTAATAGATACCCTAAGATATTTAAATTAATCTTACAAAAAGAGAATCAGTTCTCAAAAAATATACGGCCAACACCGATTGCTATAGCTAATGCTAGAGGAAAATATATAGCATTTTGTGAAGGTGATGATTATTGGAATAATAGTAGAAAAATTCAAAAGCAGGTTAATTTATTGGAACAAGATTTAAGTGCTAGCTTATGTTTCCATAAGGTCGATAAGTTGATTATGAAAAACAATAGTATTTCAGAATTTCCAGAAGTAGAAGTCGCTATTTGCCGAGCAGAAGATATTATTCGGGATAACATAATTCCAACATGCTCTGTATTGGCAAGAAAAACTACAGTTCAAGAAACACCGGAGTGGTTTAATAAAATTATAATGAATGATTGGCCTCGATGGATCATGGCATGTCAGAACGGCTATGCCCTTATGATTAATAAAAAAATGGGAGTATATAGGGTGCATAGAGAAGGTATGTGGAGCGTTACTTCATGGGAGGATAAAGTCCTAGGTAATCTAGACTTTCTTTATAGCATAATGGAGCATGGTTCGAATGAGTTAAAAAAAGCAGCAGAAATTAGAAAAAATGAAATAATCTATTCTATTGCTGCAGGCGCGTCTATAAAAAAACGATTATCTAATCATTCTGTATTTGGGCCGCTCCTCAGGTTTTGGCGTATTTATATAAATAAGTCATTTCCAGAATTTAAAAAAAATCATAAATACATATCATAATTTATGGGATACAAAATTTCACAAAACCCTAGTGTTTCAGTATGTATTCCTGTTTTTAATGGAATAAAATATTTGAATGAGGCTTTGGATAGTATATTGAATCAAAGCTTTGCTCATATTGAAATAATTGCTATAGATGATAATTCATCGGATGGAAGTTATGAATTGCTTTTGTCGTATGCAATACATGACCCCAGAATCAAAGTATATCGAAATAAAGTAAAGAAAGGGTTGGTTGGTAATTGGAATGAATGTATTAAATATGCGAATGGCGTATGGATTAAGTTTGTATTTCAAGACGATATTATTCATTCTAGTTGTATTGAAAAACAACTAAAGTGTGCAGAGTCAATGTCGTCAGACTACCGCTTAATTTTTTCTAAAAGAAGATTTTTTTTTGAAGACGATACTCCATCTAACATGGAGTGGTATAGACAAAAAAAATCATATTGGGATTTATTTCTGGATACCCGTTTTATTACCCCCGATATGGTGATAAAAAGTTTAATAAAGCATCCGAGCATGAATTTATTTGGAGAACCAACTTCTTTTTTAATTGAAAAAAATATATTTTCTAAATATGGCCTATTCGATAGTAATTTTCGTCAACTCTGTGATCTCGAGTTTTGGCTTCGTGTTGGAACAGAACATGGCTTTGGGTTTGTGAATGAGGAGTTGGTGCTTTTCAGGGTACATGGAAATTCGACTAGCGCTTCAAATCTATCTGAGAAAGAATATGAAAGTAAATATTTAGACAAGCTTTTATTGCACAGAAAATGGCTATATGATGACAATTATTCATTTATGAGGTTGCAATTTTCTAGCTGGCCTAGTTCTCTTTTTTTTCAAACTCAATTTGAAATATCTGCACGACGAGCAAAACTTAGCTTAGAAAAAACTCCTAACAATAATGCCATGGCAGCATGGGCATCTTTTAAAGAAAAATTTCCAGATGTACATTCAGCATCTATGAAATCATTTTTTTCATTGGCAATTAAATATTTTATTGCGCGCACATCCATACTTTTAAAATTATCTTTTAATTCATGATGTGTGCGAAATATTATTTATTAAAATTTTGGCTCTTCCGTACTTGCCGTGGTAATAGCGGATCGACACCGAATAAGAAAAGAAGATTTTCTTTAAGCAACTGATATTAAACGAATTATTCATTAAGAATTTGCTTTGCAGCTAATTTTTCAAATTACCACGGGAAATCCAGAAGAATCAAAATTTTTACATTATTTATGCGAATATCCAAATTCTATCGTGACGTCATCAAATCTAAAGCTAAAGAAGTTTTCGGTAAAGATGTAAAGGTTAATTTATTCGGCAGCCGGATTGATGACACTCAAAAGGGCGGCGATATCGATTTATATATCGTTGTTTCCAATCAGCAGGATTTGTTTCAAAAAAAATTGCGTTTTTTAGCGCAGGTAAAGCGTGTTTTGGGCGAGCAGAAAATCGATGTGATTTTTAACGAAGACGAGACCCGCTTAGTTGAACAGGAGGCTAAAAAATGGAGCATTTCTCTTTAGATTACGGCCATAAATTAAACGTCTTGCTCAACGAGGCTTCCACTCATATCAAGAGAGTCGATGAAGCGATCGAAGAACTCAGCCGTCATTATTCTTTTCCCATCGATTCGCAGCAATTTCAAAAAATTTTATTAGAGAGAGGGCATCTGGCTTTTGCCGATCAAATGATTTATCGCTTTTCCAAAGCTCAGGATACGATCGGAGCCAAGGTGTTTAAGGCCTTTTTTCTTTTTCAGGGCGAAAATGTTGATAAGCCTTTTTTAGATCTGCTTAATCAACTAGAAAAGCTGAATATCGTCGATGTGGATCAGTGGTTTTTATTACGCGAAGTCAGAAATAATATTGCCCATGAATATGAATCCCATCATCAACAAGCCTGTGAAATTCTTAATGCGATCAATCAGCATAGGCACTTGTTATCGAATATACTCGCCGAGCTGCGGGTAAAGTCAGGCTTATAAGAGGGCTCGATGCGATACACTCAGCTTATCCGGCACTACCCATTATCGATTAGTTTATGCGCGTGATTACCTTCGGTACTTTCGACGTTTTTCATGTCGGCCATCTGCGCATTTTGGAGCGCGCCCGTGAATTGGGCGATTGTTTATCGGTTGGCGTTTCAACCGATACGATGAATTTTGCCAAAAAAAACCGTTATCCGGTTTACGATCAACAAGAACGCGTGCAAATCATTCGTGCCTTACGTTGCGTCGATGAAGTGTTTTTGGAAGAATCGATGGAACTCAAGCGGCATTATATTGAAATTCACCAAGCCGATATTTTGGTGATGGGTGATGATTGGGCCGGTAAGTTCGATGAGTTTTCCGACATTTGCAGGGTCGTTTATTTGCCTAGAACACCTTCGGTGTCGACGACGGCGATTATCGAGAAGATTCGGATTCCCAAATCCTGAGGGCAGTTCCTGTGATAAATTCATTGCCAAACAAGCTAGTGATTCGGGAAGTCTTCCTTGCATTACGACAATTGTTAACGGCTATTTTGGCATGGTTATTCGCTTATCCATTGACGTGTTTATTCAAACGCGACCCGAACTTGACTCTTGTCATCGGTCGCCAAGGGCCTGTATTTGCCGATAATTCCAAATATTTTTTTATTGCCGCTACGCAATTTGCTAAACCAAACGAGCGTATTGTTTTTTTGACCGCTTATCGTTCGATTCAACAGGCGATTGTCGAGGCTGGCGGGAAAGCCGTCATGCATCCGTCTTGGCGGTCTTTATATCTTGTTTTACGCTGTACTACGTTGGCTGCCGACATGTCGGACTGGTTTGATTATGGCGTTTATCCTTTGTCGAGCGGCGCAAGGCGGGTGCAAGTCTGGCATGGCGCACCGTTAAAACGGATCGAGTTGGATCTTTATCGTGAGCGTTTAGCGATCATGCCGGCCTGGGCCGGTTTTTTGTTGCAAATGCAAAAAAAGCTGCTGGGTCGCTACCCGAAATACGATGTCGTCGTTTCGACATCTCAAGGTTTTACCGATCGCGCTTTTAGCCGGTGTTTCAAGACAATGGAGTTTATTGCTTGCGGTTATCCCCGGAACGATGTGTTATTAGGTTGGCCGGAGCCGGACAAAGTCACGGCAGCCTTATTGGATGTCAATGTCGATTTATCTACTTTGGCTACGGTACGCAAGGCTAAATCACAAGGCACCCGAATCGGTTTATATGTGCCGACTTTTCGCCGGGATTTAGCCAATCCTTTTGCCGGTGATATGGATTTGGCGCGTTTGTCGGCGTTTGCTGTCCGCCATAATTGTCTTTTCGTGTTGAAGCTGCATCCTTTTATGCAGGGGCGATATGCTGTCGATCATTATCCGAATCTATTGGAATACGCGCCTTTGGGTGATGTTTACCCGTTAATGCCGCTTTGCGATTTTTTAATCACCGACTATTCGTCGATTTTTTTCGACTATTTGTTGCTGGATAAGCCTATTGTGTTTTTCGCGCCGGATTTAGCGCATTATTTGGCGCAAGATCGGAAGATGTACTTCGATTATGACGAGATGACTCCGGGCGCTAAATGCGCTTGCTATAAGGAGCTTGAGCAACAATTAAGACTTATTGTTGATCATGCCGGCGAAGACGGTTTTGCGCGAAGACGCGCTGAAGTGAGAGCGTTTACGCATGATTTTGTCGATAATCGGGCGGGTTGGCGTTTGTATCATGCGCTTGATTCCAAAAAAAATTAACCCCGTAGGGTGTGTTTTTCAGACCCTACAATTATTTTTAACAACGAACGCTGGAGCTTGGTATCGGGATCAAAACAATGCACGATCAAAACTTTAAAAACTTAATTCTGGATTACCCCGTGCAAGCCTTGCAGTTTTTTGCCGCCGAGGAAGCGCCCGATGATTTGCTTCAAGCGCGCATTATCCAGTTTCGTCAGGAACAACTAAAGGAACGGCTCGGCGACTGCTTTCACGAACTGGCTACTATCTTAACGCGGTACAGTTTAAGGTTAATCCGTTCGTGGTGAGCTTGTCGAACCATGGGCGGATTAACCATCCACCCTTCGACAGGCTCAGGGCGAACGGTTAATTCTTAGTGCTTTTATCCCGCCTTAAGTGGGAAGCCCACGAACTGGACACTCCGTTGCTGGTCGAATGGCTCTATGGACGGCGCGAAGTGATTTTGTTTCTACTGGAAGAAGAAACCGAAGTCCGGCGGTTTTCGATTTATCGATTGGCGCATTATTGTCTGGATTTATCCGAATTGGCGCAAACCGACCGGGTGGTTCCCATTGTGATTTTTCTGGATCGAGGGCGTCATCCTTACGAATTGTATTTAGGCGGCGAGCGGCATAATTATCTAAGTTTTCGCTATATCGCTTGTGAGCTGAAGAACCTTTCGGCGGATGCTTACCGCGACAGCGATAATATCGTCGCTCGTTTGAACTTACTGAATATGCGCTATGCCAAAGGTCAAAAATTGGACATCTACCACGATGCGCAATTGGGCTTGGCGCAACTGGAACGAGACCCGAATAAGCAACTAAAATACGTAGATTTTGTCGATTATTACGCGGATTTGTCCGACGCGGAACTCGAAACCTATCGTAATGACTATTTACCTGAAGCGGAGGATCGTATGGGATTGGCACAGATATTAAGAGAAGAAGGCCGAAAAGAAGGGCGGCAAGAGGGCGAAACACAGACATTGACTAAACAGTTACAACTGAAATTCGGCGAACTTCCAGCTTGGGCGGAAGAAAAAATCAATCAGGCCGATAAGACTCAGTTGGATCAATGGGTGGAGCGTATCTTGTTTGTCGATACGTTGGAGCAGTTATTTAAGTCCTAGCTCGTGGGATAAGGAGAGGAACGAGCTGTATTGATCGCGAGCGATGCGGTTCATGTTGCACAAGTCATCATGCTCCTAGGATTTCGCTAATTTCTGGCGAAATGAGGCGGTATTTTCTTAGTTTGGCGCCTATGTTCAGAGTTTCCCAAACTCCGTTGGGAAACCTTTCACGTCAGATCTTGCTTTCCGGTTTCGAGAAGTTGGAGCTTCTCGAACTGTGTTCCCAAGCAAAGAGCTTGGGAACGAGCGATGACTGCAAAAACTTCGCGCCATTAAGCGTTCCCGCATCATGCGCTAATGATGTGCGTTTGTTGTCGATTGCAGCGGTAGCATGAGTCGCAATAAACAGTACAACGCCTTGTTGTCGCGCACGTAGGTAAAAATCATGATCTGTACCATAGTGCGGCAAACTTTCTTGATCTAGCAATCCTATTTGCTTAAAGGTTTGGGTAGGGATAATAACTCCCCGGCCTCCGCTAATTAAACTGACAGCGAGTATTCCTGAGCTCGTATCTCGGGCGTTAGCCGACACGAACCGACTATGTTCGGAAAGCCCAGCAGAAAGCAAGTGCGTGGGCTGATGGCAACGACTTCGTGGGTTTCCCAGTCTACTTGCACGGGGGCAATAATTGCGTCAGGGTGCCTTTGTATCAAGTCATGCAAAATACTTATTGTGTCAGGGCGGACGCAACAGTCGTTATTCAATAACATGATTGCGTGTGCACCGGGTTCTAAGGCGTGTTAAATGCCTAGGTTGTTGGCTCCGGTCCACCAAAGTTCCGGCGAGCCCTTTAAGCACTTGACCTCTGGGAATTCTTTAGTCAATCCGGTAAAGGTTGCTTCGGTAGATCCATGATCGACCACGGTAATGGTAAAATCACGGTATCGACTCGCGCTCAAGGCTTTTAGGCAGCTTCGGGTTTGAGCATAGCCATTGAAGTCGGTGATTATGATATGTAACCGCGTCATTGAATTTTGCCTAAGGCTTCATTTAATAGCCTGCCGATCGTTTCCCATTCCATCGATCGAGGAAAAGGCGCAACAACCGGCTTGTTTAGTTGATTAAACAATGCATGTGCCATGCCGTCTGGGTTGAGATCGCATAACGATTCCGGTGTATCTTTGAAAAGTTGTTCATGGTTAGAAATACGCGTCGCAACCACGGGCTTTTCGCAAGCCAGATACTCCGCGATCTTACAGGCGCCCGCCATGCTGTTGAAGGTATTATTTGCGTAGGGTACGACGACTACATTACAAGCCCTAATTAAATCGGGAATGGTTGCTTGCGGCTGTTCTCCTAAATAAATCAGCCAAGGCTCATCGGCAATAGGGTGGGTGATTTTACCGGCCAAGATCAAGCGTAGCGATGGCATGTTTTGGCTTAGCTTCCGACAAGCTTCGATAAGCAGCGGTCCTCGAGCTGATGTGATGGAACCAAAATAACCTATGAGCAAGAATTCTTCTTCGAGTCCGATTCTTTTTCTTGCTTGCCTCATCTCGCCAGGGGTAAACAAGTTTCGATCGACGCCATTTTCTATAATCAAGGCGTTTGAATTCTGTGCCTTGATGTATTGTTGAAGCGGCGCACTAGCACAAAGAACCAATTCAGCGTTTTTAACGGCGGAACGAAACATGGCTTTCATTCCCGGTAGCCGGTTGCCGGAAAAAGCCGGGTAATAATCATAAACATCGAATACAAAGGGCACGCCTAAACGTTTTGCCATTTTCAGGCCTAGGTAGCCAATGTGACTGTCACCACTCGCGATAACAATATCGGGTTTTACGCGGCGTATGTTGACAAAGAGTGTAGGAATTAGTTTCGATAGTCGGGTAACCGTTGCTGGTATTGAGGAAAATGAAACCGTAGCTTCGTTGATATTTGTGCCGGTGTTATTTTTGTAGTCGATGGCATCAACGACGACGTGATTTCCTTGCCGAGCCAGTTGAAACGGAAGGTGGTAAAGACGGCCAAACCGATCTTCGATCAGATCTTTATTGGTGTAATAGCGTTTGAAAAGGCAGTAGATGTTCATCGAGTAAGTAGGTTAAAAACAAGCGATGTTCTGCTAGTTTCTAAACTCTAGTTTGGGAACCCTGATCTGGCAAGCTCTGGCTTGCCGATTTTGGCATTCTCAAGTCAGAGCGCTCATCGTTATACTTCGCGCGGTCATGTTTGCGGCTTTTATGACAATGCTATTTAGTTCGAGGCTTACATGGATGTAAGCGGTAAACTATGTCAGGAGCTGGCAGTCGAAAGCAAGGCGCGAAAACAGGCGTTAAGCTAAGCTATGTTGCTGTTTTTGCACAGTTTCCTATCCTACTCACGCTCCTTGTCTACATCCATGTAGGTAACGCCGCTATCGGAAAAAAGAGCGCGTCAAAAAACCGAAAATGTGGCCGCGCGAAGAATAATCAAAACTTGGTTGATAGTAGTGATTTACTGGTTTTTGGGGCTAAGGATTTTATTTGTATGTTTTTATAGATTAAAACAGCGTTTCTATAGGATGTCTTTCGCTGAAATGGGCTTCGCCGGGGTCCGTGAATTCGAAATTCGTATGCATGTGTGCTTGCTGCGTGGTGTCAAAAAACTCCCAAATACCGCCTGGTATTTCTGCCGACATCATCATGCCGCTTTTGGCGTCGATATACATCTTTGCAACCCCTTCCGGCGGCGTCAAAGGAATTTCCGGCTTGTCGCGTAAAGCGGTTTGCATAAATTCCATCCACATCGGCAAGGCGGCGGCACCTCCGGTTTCTTTGTAGCCCAGGCTGTTGAAATTGTCGAATCCCACCCATGCCGTAGCGGATACGGTAGCGCTATAGCCGTTGAACCATGCGTCGCGGTGATCATTGGTCGTGCCGGTTTTTCCGGCAAGATCGGCGCGTCCGAGTCGCTTCGCTTTGACGGCGGTGCCTCTTTGCACGACATCGCGTAGCAGGGAATTCATTAAAAAACTAATTTGTGGCGTGATGATGCGCGGTGCTTGATTGATGAATGCCGGCGATTCGCTGGTGCAGTCCAGACAGGCGACTTGAGGGTTGGCCTGGTACAGTAATTTGCCGTCGCCGGATTCAATCCGGTCGATCAAATAAGGCTCGATCAAAAAACCGCCGTTCGCGAAGACTGCATAAGCTCGCGCCATCTGCAGTGGAGTGGCTTGGCCGCTGCCCAGCGCAAGCGTATAGCTATTGGGCAATTGATCCTTTTGAAATCCGAAACGCATGGCGGTCTTAACGACAGGCTTGATACCTAAATTAAGCAGCAAGCGTACCGAAATCAGGTTTTTGGATTTTCGAAGAGCGACTCTTAGGCTGGTCGGGCCGGAAAATCTTCTATTGTAATTCTCCGGACGCCATTCATGACCGGGTCTTGAACCTTCCAATACGATCGGTGCATCGTTGATTAGCGATGCGGTCGTATAACCGTTTTCCAAGGCTGTTGTATAGATAATCGGTTTAAAGCCCGATCCCGGTTGCCGGTTCGACTGAGTCACTCGATTGAATTTGTTGTGATTGAAGTCGTAACCGCCGGCCAATGCCAATATCGCTCCGTCGATCGTGTCGATGGCGACAAAGGCGCCCTCGGCTTCCGGTATTTGCGCTAAAGCCCAGGTTTTATCGTTGAGTTGTCTAACAAAAATGGCGTCACCGGTTTTGAATAGATCAAGGATTGATTGCGGTGCCGCCCCTCGTGCGTTTCGTGAAATAAACTTGCGCGCCCATTTCATGTTGCTCCATGGCACTTCAACGGTTTTTCCTCCGCGTAATTGGACGGTAGCCTTGTCGTTATCGATTCGTTTGATCAACGCTGGATAGCTGTCGCCGATTATCGGCAGCTTGTTGATGTC
The DNA here is from genome assembly GCF_050611805.1 of Methylotuvimicrobium sp. Lineage (NCBI taxonomy): Bacteria > Pseudomonadati > Pseudomonadota > Gammaproteobacteria > Methylococcales > Methylococcaceae > Methylotuvimicrobium > Methylotuvimicrobium sp. The sequence goes on along the minus strand of NZ_JBNGHF010000028.1, from coordinate 12,730 downwards.
GGTTTTTTGATCGGGGGCATTGGGCAATTTAAAACGGTAGCCGTGGCGTTCGTCATAGCTATGCAAGGCGTTTCTTAAAGCCCGGGTGGCTGCATTTTGCAGGGGGCGGGTAATCGTCGTGTAGACCTTCATTCCCGACCCGTATGCTTGCGGTCCATAAAGTTCAAGAATTTTTTGCCGGGCCATTTCGGCGATAAAAGGTGCCGATAGTTCGATGCCGCGATGAATCACTCTTGCCGTATTGGCTTCGACGAGAGCGGCTTGGTACGTTTGTTGGTCGATATAGCCGATTTGTTGCATTCGGTATAACACATAGTCGCGCCTTTCCATGGCTCGCGCAGGGTTGACGATAGGGTTATAGGCCGAAGGTGCTTTCGGTAGGCCGGCTATCATTGCGGATTCCGCCAGCGTGAGCTCGTTTAAGGATTTACCGTAGTAGGTTTGGGCGGCGGCGGCAACGCCGTAGGAGCGTTGGCCTAGATAGATTTTATTAAGATATAGTTCGAGAATTGTGTCTTTTGAGAAAGTCTCTTCTATCTTGAGCGATAGAAGTATTTCTTTTAGTTTACGAGTGTAGGTTTTTTCACGACTCAGTAAAAAATTTCGTGTGACTTGCATTGTGATCGTGCTGCCGCCTTGTTCCTTTTTACCGGTGGTGGCGAGTTTTAACGCCGCACGTAATAAGCCTACAAAATCGACGCCTTGATGTTCGTAAAAATGTTTGTCTTCGGCCGCTAAAAATGCATGAATCAGCTCTTTTGGAGCCTGGTCGATCGTGATGGGGCTGCGCTTTTTTTCGCCGAATTCAGCGATTAAAAGGTTGTCTTTGCTATAAATTTGCAGCGGCGTTTGATAATGAACATCCTTTAATTGGTTAACATCGGGCAGCTCTTCGGAGAGGCGCTCCAATAACAGGTAGCCGTAGATCGCCGCTGATATGAGGCCGATTAGAAAAAGCACACTGAGCCATTTAAAAAAGGTGATCACTAATTTAATTATCACGAAGTATTCCGGTTTGTACCACTACTGTAATTGTACCGATGTAATTGCCTGGCTCCTTGTATTTAAAAAAGTTTCCGATGTGTTTTCTTTTTTTTCAAAAAGGGGCTGAACATTTACCTTGGTTTTGATTATATCGTCAAATTCGATTGATTCTTAACGGGTTGAATAAAAAGAAATCTGACGTTGACTGTTGCTAAAAATATACTTGATTTGACTTTTGAGCAACACAAACTTTAATGAATGCTCGAAAATCATGTTATTTTGTTGCTGCCGCAGAAAAGCTGTCGCTTTGTTGAGCTAGTGGGTGTGTGCGGGGCGGGTTGTGCAACCATACGCATCAAGCTAAAAACGGCCAACCCACATAACGCTCTTTCCCAAGCTCCAGCTTGGGAAAGACACCCCGGAAGCTCCAGCTTCCTGAGCAGGTTACCCAAGCTGGAGCTTGGGTAACAGCATATTTTAGTTTTTGCGACTACGACTAGCCCCTGCTCGGACACTTGGCTTCGGCAAACTGAAGCATCTTGCTAATCAGGAAGCGTTTAGAGCGGGGTTAAAAACCCCGTCCTGCCATGGATATGGTGGCCATCCATATCGATGGATATAACGGATAGCATTTGAGTTTGAAAAACAATAGATATATCCATGGGCGGAGACTAAATCTTTGATTTTCGATACTGAAAATTCTTTGTCGTAGGTTATGCGATAAATGTGATTCGGTTTGAAAAAGCGATCGAAATCAAAGCAGAATGAATATTTTTTTATGTAATTTAAAAACACTACTATACTGATCTCTGTGCAGTTTGGTCGGGCGTATTGATATTAGTGCCTGCGTGATTGGTGATCTAACCTGGCACAGGGATGTGCTATCGTTTTAATGACTTATGTGCTTCTTAATAATGATGCATCATCGATAACTAGATAGGCAACAGTGTATCCGATGCAACAACAATTCAATGTTTTACAAGGGTTCTACGATGAACTGGTTTAGTCGCAAAAATGTGCCTGTAGTCGGTATCGACATTAGCACGGCAGCCGTTAAATTATTGGAATTATCGAAAAACGGTCCTCGTTATCGAGTCGAAAGTTATGCTGTCGCGCCATTACCGCAGGATGCCGTTATCGATAAAAATTTCGCGAATGTCGATGTGATCTCTGACGCTATCAAACAAGCCATCAAACAATCCGGAACGAAAGTTAAGCATGCCTGCGTCGCGGTTGCTGGTTCGGCGGTTATGACCAAAATCATAACGATGCCCGCTAATTTTTCGGACGAAGAAGTTTACGAACAAATCATGGTCGAGGCAGATCAATATGTGCCTTATGCACTGGATGAGGTCAACCTGGATTTTGAAATTCAGGGAAAAAACGCTAAAAACTCCGAAATGGTTGATGTGCTCTTGGTCGCCTCCCGTCGTGAAAATGTCGAGGACCGCATCGAAGCCTTGGATAAAGCGGGTTTAAAAGCCAAAATCATTGATGTCGAAGCGTTTGCGATGGAAAACGCCTTTGCGCTTATCGCCGATCAATTACCCGGTTCTAGCGAAGGCCAGACTATTGCTATCTCGGATATCGGTTCGACGATGGCGACATTGAACGTCATTGCGGACGGTAGAACTATTTATACGCGTGAACAAGGTTTCGGCGGAAGGCAGTTGACCGATGAAATTCAACGCCGCTACGGTTTGTCCTACGAAGAAGCCGGTCTTGCCAAGCGGCACGGCGGTTTACCCGATAATTATATCAATGACGTATTGGAGCCGTTTAAGAAGGCGATGGTTCAGCAAATTGCGCGATCGCTCCAATTTTTTGTTTCATCGAGCGCCAACAGAACGATCGATTCTATTATTTTGGCGGGCGGCTGCTCGTCGATACCCGGTGTAGATAAGCTGGTCGAACAGAACTTGAGTATTCCCTGTTTTATTGCCAATCCGTTTATCAATATGGCTTTATCGAATCGAGTGAAACCGCAAAGTTTAAGTAGCGATGCGCCGGCGATGATGATCGCCTGCGGACTTGCGCTAAGGAGTTTCGATTAATGGCCCGAATTAACCTGCTCCCTTGGCGAGCCGAGCTTAAAAAACAACAGCAACAGCAGTTTTTAACTGTTGCACTGTTGTCGATTGTCTTGACCCTGGTGTTGATTTTTGCGGTTCATATGCATTACGACGGTGTAATGTCGTATCAGGAAAGCCGGAACCAAATGCTAAGGAATGAAATCGCTGCGGTCGACAAGAAGATTGCCGAAATAAAAAACATTGAAGAAAAGAAAAACGAATTACTGACTAAGATCGATGTTATTCAAAAGTTACAGGAAAGTAGACCTTTGATTGTTCGTCTTTTCGATGAGGTCGCTAGAAGAACGCCTGACGGCGTGTTTCTATCAAGCTTTGCGCAGTCTAATATGGAATTGACGTTTAAGGGCAAGACCGAATCGAATGCCCGTGTATCTGCGTTTATGCGAGCGATAGAGGCTTCCGAGTGGTTGCACAGTCCTAAGTTGAACATCATTCAGTCTCAACAAAAAACCAAGGTCGATCAGCTCAGCGATTTTATTCTTATCGCGCAACTGGGTACGGCTTCCGAAGATGAGAAAAACTGATGAATCTGTCTGAAATTAATTGGGATTTTAATGAGGCCGGGACTTGGCCGACACCGGTAAAAGCCGTGATCATCGTGATGGTTTGCATGCTCGTTGCGGTCGGCGGTTATTATTACGATACCGCTGACCAATTGGAAGCGTTGGAGCGATTGGAACAGACAGAGCGGGATTTGAAGAGCAGCTTCGAGGCGAAACAAAAAAAAGCGATCAATCTGCCCGACTACAAGGCGCAGTTAGAGCAGATCGAAGATTCGCTGATTGAAATTATCAAACAAATGCCGACCCGCTCCGAAGTGGCGAATTTATTGGTCGATATTTCACAGACCGGCTTGGCGAGCGGTTTGGAATTCAGACTGTTTAAGCCGACAGACCCGGTGCGCCGCGACTTTTATTGGGAGCTTCCGATCAATATACAAGTTATTGGGCGTTACGAAGAATTGGCTTTATTTGTTAGCGGTTTAGCTTCATTGCCGAGGATCGTTACAGTGCATAACGTTAAGATAAGCCCTGTTTCTCAACAAGCTAAAGGCGAGACGTCCGATAAAATGGTCATGGACGCAACGATCAAGACCTATAACGAGGGGGAGCAAGGTCCCGCGCCGGCAAAGCCTCAGCACAGAAGAGGTAGAAGATGAAGTCGAGTATTTTATCGCTAACCGACTCAAGGTCGCGGCAAAGTCGATTTTGCAGCGCGTTTTTTAAACATGGTGCATTTGCGGCCTTAAGTTTGTTGAGCCTTTTCTTACTGAATGCTTGCTCGAGCGATGATAAGTCCGATTTGGTGCAATATATCAACCAAGTCAAGGCCCGGCCGAAAACGCAGATCGAGCCGTTGCCTGAAATCAAAGTGATTGAACCGTTCATCTTTAAGCCGAGCGGTTTACGTGATCCGTTCCGGCCCATAGAAAAAGCTGCGGAAGCCGAGCTTGTCGATATCGGACCAGGAAGAGGGATTAGGCCCGACCCTACCCGACGCAAGGAGCAATTGGAGACCTATTCTCTGGACAGCTTGAGAATGGCTGGAACCATCACTAAAGATACGGTGCTATGGGGATTGATCAAGGCCGGTGACGGGACTATCCACCGGGTAAGAGAAGGTAACTACATGGGCAAGAATCACGGTAAGATTATTCGTATCAACGAGGATAAAATCGAATTGATGGAAATCGTTCCCGATAAGCCGGGAACATGGCGAGAACAGCAAACTTCATTGGCATTGTCCGAATGATGTTGGGGATTAAACAATGAGTATTCAAGGCAGCAATAACATGAGCAGAGTGACCGAGCCTCTTTGGAAAACAATCTTCGCGGGGATATTCCTGTGCGTTTTTCAGTTTGCCGTTCAAGCGAGTGAAGTACAAATTCAAAATCTAGATTTTACTCGATTGTCGGGGGGGCGCTTGCAGTTGCAATTGGAACTAAACGGGCCGGCTCCGGCGCCTCGGGTTTTTCATACCGACAACCCCGCCAGAATTGCGTTGGACTTTAGCGGTGTTAAAAGCGGTTTATCCAAGAAAAAATTCCCGATCAATTTAGATTCCGCCGATAGCGTGTATGTCGCCGAATCCGGCGGCAGGTTACGAGTCGTCATTAATTTGATTTCTTCGGTTCCTTATGAAACAAGCACAGAGGGTAATAAAGTATTCGTTACGTTAGCTGGGGCGGCGCAGGCTGAGGCACCGGTCGTTCGCTCGGAAACATCGATCGTGGCTACGGCTGCACAACAAGCGAGAAGCGATGTGATGGCGCAGTTTTTACCCGAGCAAGGTATTAAGGGTTTGGATTTCAGGCGCGGGCCGCGTGGCGAAGGGCGTATCCTGGTCTCGTTGAGCGAACCGAATACAATGGTGAATACCCGTGAAATCGGCGGTAAGGTTGAGATTTATTTTGTTAATACCCGTCTACCGGAGCGGCTTTCAAAACGTTACGACGTATCCGAGTTTGCGACGCCGGTCAGTTCGTTCGATGCGGTCAGTAGCCGTCAAGAAACCAAAATTACCGTCGATTTACAGAGCCCGCTTTACGAATATTCTCAGTTCCAGTCGGAAGGCACGTTGACTGTCGAATTTCGGCCATTGACGCAAGCGGAAAAAGACTTGAAAGACAGCCAGAAGGATCGTTATACCGGCGATCGCTTGTCGCTTAATTTTCAAGATATCGAAATTCGTAGCGTAATCACGCTATTGTCCGAGTTTACCGGACAGAACGTTGTCGCCGGCGACGAAGTAACCGGGCGGATAACCTTGAAACTCGACGACGTGCCTTGGGACGAAGCGCTGGATTTCATCATGATGACCAAAGGCTTGGAAAAGTACCAAACCGGCAATGTCACATTGATCGCGCCGGTCGGCAAGATCAAGGAATACAAAGAGAAGCAGCGAGAAACCGAAAAAGTGGTCGAGCAATTGGAGCCGCTACGAACAGAGTACATCAAAATTAATTATGCTCGGGCGGAAAATTTTCGGAATTTGTTGTACGGCATGGATGCAGGATCCTTCGGGCAATGCGGTATGGGTGTCGGTCAAGGAAGCGGGGGTATTCAGGGTGGCCTAATGGGCGGTATGCAAGGTGCCGGCGGTATGCAAGGTATGCAAGGTATGGGAGGAATGCAAGGTGCCGGTGGTGTGCAAGGTCGTACAGGAGGGAGTGACGAAGATAGGTTTACGATGATGTCCCCGAGGGGTACTGTGGTGGTTGATGGGCGTACTAATACACTAATTGTCAGAGAGACTGCCAGTCGGTTGGAGGAAATCAGAAAATTAATCGCGAAGCTCGATATCCCTGTGAGACAGGTAATGATTGAATCGAGAGTTGTGATTGCATCGAATAATTTTGCAAGAGACTTGGGTGTTCGATTTGGTGTAGCTAAAGCAGCCCAAGTTGGTAGTAATAAGACTTTTGCTGTTGGTGGAGCTGGAACGGAAAGTAACATTAATGGAGTGACGGCAGTTAACGACTTATTAGTTGACCTCAGTGCAACAAATCCTTATGGGGCATTGGCTATGACACTAGCTAGAACGGCTGACTATGTTTTAAATCTCGAAATATCGGCGTTACAAGATGAAGGGAAGGCAGAATTGCTCTCTAATCCAAGAGTCATGACAACTGATCGTTGTCAGGCCTCAATTAAATTGGGTGAGCAAATTCCTTATCAAACAAGTAGTGCGAATACTGGACCGGTAACACAATTGATTGATGCGGTATTAGAGCTGAATGTATTGCCGCAAATCACACCAAGTGGTAGTGTCATTATGGATTTAAGAGTTACCAAAGATGCACCAGGTAGGGCAGTCGGCGATCAAATTGGGATTGATACGCGTGAGATTCAAACAAATGTGCAGGTTATGGACGGCGAAACAGTCGTTTTAGGCGGCGTATTTGAAGGGGATCAGAGAGAAGACATCGGTAAGATTCCATTTTTCGGTGATTTGCCGGGCATAGGTTTTTTATTTACGCGCACCGAGGTTCTCGATAATAAAACAGAGCTATTAATTTTCGTTACTCCAAAAATCGTTCACGAGAATTTGTCGGGAGCCAATTAATTCCCTGCTTCTACTTCAGCCAAAAAGGGGGCATAATGCCCCCTTTTTTATGCGCGCGAAAACATTACTAGAAACCGCATGGCTAAATCGGAGAACATTTATCTCATCGGTCTAATGGGGGCCGGCAAAACGACAATCGGTAGGCTATTGGCCAAATCGTTAAAAATGCCGTTTTATGATAGCGACAAGATTATCGAAGACTTGACTGGCGTCGATATACCGACGATATTCGAATTCGAAGGTGAGTCAGGATTCCGGGATCGTGAACAAAAAGCGTTAGCAGGTTTGACAAAATTGACTCATGTCGTGTTGGCGACCGGCGGCGGTGCGGTTATCCGCGAAGAAAATCGGGAATGTCTCAAGGAAAACGGTTTTGTGGTTTATTTGCAATGTTCGGTGGATAGAATTTTGGAAAGAACCAAGCGCGATACGCAGCGCCCGTTATTGCAAACCGACAATCCGAGAGCGAAGTTGGAACAGTTGCTAATCGAGCGCGAGCCGTTATATTTGTCATGTGCGGACTATATCGTCAATAGCGGTACATTACAGAGTAAGGCCGCGGTTAAAAATATATTGCAGCGTTATAGGGATTTATGAGGTTAAAGAGGAAAGGTGAAAGGTGAAGGCGGCGGCTTAGGGACATAACGCGTCATTCCGCCAGGGATGGCAATGGTTGGCTTTCCTCGTTCCCACCGCTCCAGCGTGGGAATGCACTTGGCAGGACGGGGTTTGTAACCCCGTCCGAAACGTTTCAACCGTGGCCGAAGCATATCGAAACGCTGGGGACGGGTTGAATAACCCGTCCCGCAGAAGAACATTAGATGTATAACAAAAATAAATGAAAACATTACAAGTCGATTTAGGGCAGCGTAGTTATCCGATATACATAGGCTCTCGTTTGCTGGAACAAGCCGATTTATTGAATCGGCATATTCGTTCCAAACAAGTTTTGGTCGTGACAAACGAAACGGTGGCGCCTTTATATTTGCAGCAAGTGCTCGATAACCTGTCGGATTTTGTCGTCGAAACCGTTATTTTGCCGGATGGCGAACAATATAAAACGCTCGACTATTTGAATCGGATTTTCGATACTTTGTTGGCTCACAAATTCAGTCGAAATGCCAGTTTGATTGCCTTGGGCGGCGGCGTCATCGGCGACATGGGCGGTTTTGCCGCCGCTTGTTACCAACGCGGAATTCCATTTATACAAATCCCGACCACGTTGTTGGCGCAAGTCGATTCTTCGGTCGGCGGCAAGACCGGCGTTAATCATCCGCTCGGCAAAAACATGATCGGCGCGTTTTATCAACCGCAATGCGTGATTGCCGATATGTCGGTCTTGTCGACATTGGAAGACAGGCAATTGTCGGCCGGTATCGCTGAAGTGATAAAATATGGATTGATACGCGATCCCGATTTTTTTGCATGGCTCGAGAACAATATCGAGTCTTTGCTCGATAGGGATGCCGAAGCGCTCTCGTATGCGGTCGAGCGCTCGTGCCGCAATAAAGCCGAAGTCGTTGCCGCCGATGAGAAAGAATCCGATGTTAGGGCGACCTTGAATTTGGGCCACACCTTCGGTCATGCGATTGAAACCGGTATGGGCTACGGAAGCTATTTGCACGGCGAGGCGGTTGCGATCGGCACTTGCCAGGCGGCCGATTTGTCAAGGCGCAAAGGCTGGCTGACCGATGCCGACGTCGAACGTATTATTAGATTGTTTAAGTGGGCCAGGTTGCCTGTCGAGCCTCCGGCAACGCTCGATGCTAACCGTTTTATCGAATTGATGGCCGTGGATAAAAAAAATGTCGACGGCAATATTCGTTTGATTTTATTGAAGAGTATCGGCGAGGCAACCTTGCCGGTCGGCGTGGAAAAAGCATTATTGGTAGCGACGCTAAACGGATATGGTCGAAAAGGCTAATCAGGTTGCGAATAGGCCGTATGGCTTGGCAAAACCGGCGATTAAATCGTTAATTACTGCCGAGCGCGCTCAAAAGTTCGAGTTATTGATTCATCTGATAATCAATTTTAATCGTCCGTTGATCGTTAACGGCCCAACCGGTATCGGTAAGTCGACATTGTTGACGGTCTTGCGCGAGCAACGTCCGGTCGAAGGGCATTATTGTTTCATGACCGGCGATCATCAGTTAAGTTTTTCGTCGATTCAAGAGCGTTTGCGCAGTTTTTTGGAGACGGAACAACCGGCTTGCAAAGGCTTTTCCCTGGATGATGCGATCGCATTGCTTGAGCAGAAAAAACTCAAGTTAATCTTGATGATCGATAATGCCGGCGAATTGATACCCGGTTTGATCGATGCTCTATCGGAATATGCTTTGGCTAACCCGACATTAAGAGTTATTTTTTCGCTAACTCAGGACGAACTGTATATCAAAAGTCGTTCGGACCGGTCTGTCGAGGATTGTCATTTTATCGAGCTATTGCCGCTGTCGGAAAAACAATGCCGAGATTTTTTGCAAAATCTTTCCGGGAAGCCGGACGCGCCGATTTCGTTCAATGCGGTCAGCGATAACATGGTGGAGTATGTCTACCGCGAAACGCATGGCATTCCGGGTAAAATTGTTGCTCAATTACCGCGTTTGTCCGATTTCGAGCGGTTGGGTGCTCCCGTCCGGTTTTCGATTGGGCTGTTTGCGCTTTTTGCGATCGCAGGTATCGCCTTCGTCGGCTGGGAGGCCTTGGTTCCTAAATCCGATCATCATTTAACGGAGTCTTTGCCGAGGCCGCAGCAACAGGCCTTGTCGGTTCCGTTGCCGGTTGAAAAGTTTGCCGGTAAGCAGGCGGTAAATGACAGCATCGTTACCGATGTCGCGGAGCAAAAGCCTAAGCCTAAGATGACAAACGTCGTTACGGCCCCGGTAGCGGCGGTACCAGACCGGAAAATCGAGACCACTGTGAAAAATAAGGAGATTAATGATCTCGAGGTGGTTTCTGACTCTGCCGAAAACGACAAGCTTGAGAATCCGATCGCCGGTCCGAGTATAATTAAAGCCGAGCCTTTAGTACCGGCAGTCGCAGATGAAAAGATTGAGACAAAGCCGCAGGAGACGATAGATTCCAATCGCTCGGAAGATGATCGGTCTTGGTTATTCAAGCAATCCTCGGATCATTTCACTATGCAATTAATGGTATTATCGAGCCGACAGTCGATTGTCAATGTGCTGAACAAATATCGGCACCTTCAGCAAGACTTGAAGTATCTTGAAACTCGCATCGGCGGTAAAGAGAAATTTATTTTGCTGTACGGCTCGTTTAGCAGTCATGCCGAAGCCGAAAGGGCTACCAGAAAATTGCCGGCGGAATTCAAAGGGGCTTGGGTTAGGCGTTTCGCGGTTTTACAGAGCGATATCAAAAACGCAAACTAAGTAACGCGCATGAAATAACTTGATCAACGTGAGTATTCAGTCCCTCAGTCATTCTGGTTCCCATGCTCTGCGCTCATCGTTATACATAAATTGTAGGGTACGCTGCGCGTACCAAAGCCGTGCCCTGGCGGTTCGGTTGGCACATGAACATCGCGGGGTTACCATGGTACGCACAGTGTACCCTACGCGGATCACCTAGGGTTAGATGAGGACGATCCGAGAGTGTTAAGTGACAATATAATGGTATCGAGGGCTCATTGGTTAAGATTACAAAAGGGTAATTATTGACTTATGTATAACGATGAGTGCTCTGCGTGGGAATGCCTGAGTACAGCTCCAGCGGTACGAGACGCTAGAGCGTCTCGGGCTGCATTCCCACGCTGGAGCGTGGGAACGTAGGGGGGTGTGAATAATTACTGATCAACAGCGACCCGCTTCGTTTCCGCTCCAGCGAGGGAATGCATACCGGTCTTGCATCGGTAGCCAAGGTACGGGTTCCCACGGAGGACCGTGGGAACCAGAAAAAATAAGTATTCTGCTGTTTCCCAAGCTCCTGCTTGGGAAACCGATATGTGAAGCTCTAGCTTCGCGATACCAAAGAAGCTAATGTTCCTTCGCTTACAGCGATTATAGTTGAGCCAAGTTGAATCGGTCGAGTAGGTCTCGGGAAGGAGTTAAAGTGACTCTTTCCGTTAAATGGCAGTAATGCAGGGGCATGAGGGCCAGAAAAACTCAGGATAGGGCCGAAAGTAAATTTCAAGTCGATTCGTGCTTATTCCTTAAACAAGAGTAAGTATTTAGACCCCGTTGGCAAATTACCGCAATTCAGGCGTAATTGTTGGCCTCCCCCTTTGAAAAAGGGGGATTGAGGGGGATTTATTTAAAAAATCTCCCCTAGCCCCTCTTTTTCAAAGAGGGGGACTGAATACTTACAAACAAGATAATTAAACATAATGACGATATTACAAAACGATACTTTCCTCAGAGCCATATTAAAACAACCGGTCGAAAGAACGCCGGTCTGGATGATGCGTCAGGCAGGGCGCTATTTGCCGGAGTATCGTAAAATCCGCGAGCAAGCCGGCAGTTTCATGAATTTATGCACGAACCCGGAGCTGGCTTGCGAAGTCACGCTACAGCCGTTGGATCGATATGCTTTCGACGCGGCTATTTTGTTTTCCGATATTCTGACGATACCCGATGCAATGGGTTTAGGCTTAAGTTTTGCCGAAGGCGAAGGCCCTAGATTCAGCAATCCGATTCGCTCGGCTGCCGATGTCGATAAATTACCGATACCCGATCCCGAGCAGGAATTGCGTTATGTGATCGATGCAGTTCGTTTAATTAGAGCTTCGCTGCAAGGCCGCGTGCCGTTGATCGGTTTTTCCGGCAGCCCTTGGACCTTGGCGACTTACATGGTCGAGGGCGGAAGCAGTAAAAGCTTTCAAAAGATCAAGTCGATGATGTATGAACAGCCCAGTGTTGTTCATCGTATGCTGGAGAAATTGGCAAAATCGGTGGCCTTGTATTTGAACGCGCAAATCGCGGCCGGCGCTCAGGCGGTGATGCTGTTCGATACTTGGGGTGGGATGTTGACTTCCGAGGATTATCTGGAATTCTCGTTACACTATGCCAAGTTGGTGCGAGAGCAATTGCAAACCGAAGCGGACGGCCGCAGGGTTCCGACGATATTATTTACGAAAGGCGGCGGGCTTTGGCTCGAAGCAATGGTCGATAGCGGTTACGATGCCTTGGGCTTGGATTGGCAAACCGATATTGGGTTAGCCAGGACGCGCGTCGGCGACAAGGTGGCCTTGCAGGGTAATATGGATCCCGTAAGCCTGTATGCCAATCCGGATGTCATTCGCGCGAAGGTCCAAAACGTACTGGAGCGTTACGGTCGCGGTTCCGGACATGTCTTTAATCTCGGTCACGGTATTTTACCGGATATTAATCCGGAGCATGTCAAAGCGATGGTCGACGCGGTGCATGAGTTCAGCCCGGCTTATCATGCTCTTTGAGCCGAAGTTATAATCAAGTAACGATCATGAAGAAGCTGTCATCGCCCCGGCAAATGAAAGTGCGAGGGATGGCTGGGTACGGTCACTCGCCCGACAGGACGCCGTGAATACGTCCATGTAGGCTCGACGGCGGCGACTGATTGCCAAGGATGGCATGAATGCAGATTTTGCAGGAGCAAA
>NZ_JBNGHF010000027.1:0-62212 GCF_050611805.1 Methylotuvimicrobium sp. | reverse complement strand
AGCGACACAAAGCCTTATTTAGGTTTCAAACAAACTAAATCTTATAGTTAACCAGAAAAAGAATATTTTAACTATTTGATTTTCTATAGTGTTTTAATGCGTTTATCCTGGGGGGCTCGATTGACAGGTGTCGGCGGCAGGAATAGCAGCCGTCAAGCTTACATGGATGTATTCACGGCGTCCTTTGAAGGGCCACCCTGGTACCGAATTTTGATCTGCGATGAGCATAACCTAATTAGGGCTATTGTCCTTTTTCGATTTTCTTCATTAATTTTGCATATTGGCTTTTCCATTTAAACGAACTAATACCGGAAACCAATACGCCAATGATAATACCCGCCAGCAGCTCTAACGTTAAAGCCAAAGTGAGCGGCATCGAAATAGTAAAGAAATAAAAATTAATTTGAACTGAATGAAAATTCAGAATGGAAAAGATCAACGCAACAATGAAAATACTGATGAAAATAACGATCGAAAGAAATTTCATTATTGTCCAATTGTTACGTTGACTGGGGGGATGTAACTATCATTGCCTGCTTTATTAAACACTGGTAAGCAAATTAACGAAACGGCAATTAATCCGTTATTTTGCAATTTTCACGAGACATATCGACTCTGTCTCGAAGCTCCTTACCAGGCTTAAAGTGCGGTACATATTTTTTGGGTAAGGCAACCGATTCGCCGGTTTTTGGATTACGCCCCATTCTAGCTTCGCGCTCACGTAACGAAAAACTGCCAAACCCTCTGATTTCTATTCTTTCATTGGAAGACAACGACTGACTCATCTGTTCGATGATGCATTTGACCGCCAACTCGACATCTTTTAAAGCGAGATGCGGTTGATGTTTTGCGAGTGCTTCTATTAATTCCGATTTTGTCACATTCTATCCTGCGAAAATGAATAAAATCAAAAGGGTGCGCACTAATGTAATACGCACCCGTCTGCATGACTTTACTTTTCCATTTGCTTGAAGATATCGCCCAAGGTAGGCGTACCCGCAGGCTGTTGAGTATAGTCTTTGAGCGCTTCGGATTCTTCATCCTGATCCTTTGCCTTAATTGACAAGGAAATCGATTTGCTCTTTTTATCGACACCGATAAATTTCGCTTCGATTTGCTCACCTTCTTTCAGTAAAGTCCGAGCATCTTCAACGCGATCTCGTTGAATCTCGGAAGCACGCAGATAACCTTCAACATTATCGGCTAATGTGATAACGGCGCCCTTCGCATCGACTTCTTTAATCGTTCCGTTAACCAGGCTGCCTTTTTCATGCAGTGCCAAGTAGTTTTGGAACGGGTCTTGCTCAAGCTGCTTAATACCCAGTGAAATACGTTCACGCTCGGCGTCGACCGCCAAAATAACAGTTTCTACCTCATCACCTTTCTTGTAATCGCGAGCGACTGCTTCAGTATCGTCGGTCCAAGAAATATCGGACATATGGACCAAACCGTCAATGCCCCCATCCAATCCGATGAAAATACCGAAATCGGTGATCGATTTGATTTTGCCGGAGATTTTGTCGCCTTTGTTATGAGTCGCGGCAAACTCATCCCATGGATTAGTTTGGCATTGCTTCATACCCAACGAAATGCGGCGACGCTCTTCGTCGATTTCCAATACCATGACTTCAACTTCATCGCCCAATTGCACGACTTTGGAAGGATTGACGTTTTTGTTGGTCCAATCCATTTCGGAAACATGCACCAAACCTTCAACGCCTTCTTCGATTTCGATGAAGCAGCCGTAATCGGTCAGGTTGTTGACTTTACCGAATACGCGTGTACCGGCCGGGTAGCGGCGAGCAATATTTTGCCATGGATCTTCACCCAATTGTTTCATGCCTAACGAAACGCGGTTTTTCTCTTTATCGAATTTCAGAACCTTGACTTTGACCTCTTGGCCTATTTCGACACACTCGGAAGGATGACGAACACGACGCCACGCCATATCGGTGATATGCAACAAACCATCAATGCCGCCCAGATCGATAAATGCACCGTAATCGGTCAAGTTTTTGACGATACCGGTAACTTCGGCGCCGTCATGCAAGGACTTGAGTAGTTCTTCTCTTTCTTCGCTGTATTCTTTTTCGACGACTGCACGACGCGACAATACGACATTGTTGCGTTTTTGGTCGATTTTAATAACCTTGAATTCCAGGTCGCGATTTTCTAGAAAAGTTGTATCCCTAATAGGACGAACATCAACTAATGAGCCTGGCAGGAATGCTCTCAACGCGCCTACGGAAACAGTAAAGCCGCCGCGAACCTTGCCGGTAATGCGACCGGTAATGGTTTCTTCATTCTCAAAGGCCTGTTCCAGTTCGATCCAAGCTTTGTTTTTCTTGGCTTTATCGCGGGAAAGAAGAGTGGCACCCAGGCCGTCTTCAAATAAATCGAGAGCGACTTCGATTTCATCGCCGACTTCGACTTCCAAATCGCCATCGGCATTCAAAAACTGCCATTTAGGGATCACACCCTCTGATTTGGCTTGGGTACTGACGATCACGAATTCATTTTCGATATCGACAACGGTACCCATTAACATTGCACCAGGACGCATTTCCGTCTTGGCTAAACTTTCTTCAAATAATTCAGCAAAGCTTTCGCTCATTGTTCTTCTTTCCCAAGCTTGTTGTACATAGGCACAAGCTTCATGTAAGTTATCAAGGTTAAAAAAAAAGCCGCTTAATACTGCTTGCGGCGTATGTAAATACTACTCAGCGAATCAAATTTACTATCTGCTCAATGACTGCCTCGATGGACATATCGGAAGAATCGATAAAAACAGCATCATCAGCCTGCATCAACGGCGCGGCTTTGCGCTGTTGATCGCGGAGATCACGCTCTTCAATCTCTTGAGTAATAGACGAAAGATTAGCATCAATTCCTTTTTCTTTCAACTGTTTATATCGGCGCATTGCTCTTTCTCCAGCACTAGCCGTTAAAAACACCTTATTTTGAGCATCAGGAAATACGACGGTCCCCATGTCCCGACCGTCTGCAACTAAGCCGGGCGGCTTTCTAAAATCCTTTTGTTTTTGCAGCAGAATTTTTCTAACTTCAGGCAAAGCAGCAACCACCGAAGCTGCATTGCCTGTACTTTCAAGACCCAATTGACCGGTTATATCCTTACCATCAAGCTTAACGGTTAATTCGTCGGCACATTCGAATTCCAATACCATCGCTTTGGCAACTTCCGCAACGACCGCCTCGTCGCTCAAGTCAGCTCCTGCCGCAATGGCAGCAATAGCCAATGATCGATAGATCGAACCGCTGTCTAAATAGTGCCAGCCCAGTTTTCTCGCAATTGCTCGACTGACCGTGCCTTTACCGGCGCCGGACGGACCGTCGATTGTCAATACTGGAACCGACATCAGCCTTGCTCGGACTGCAATTTTAAACCCAGAGACGGAGCGATCTCTATAAACTCCGGAAAGGATGTATTGACGTTTTCGCAATCGTTGATGACGATTTTTCCGCCAGCCCTGAGCCCGGCAATCGAAAAAGCCATCGCGATACGATGGTCGCCATGCGACTCGACCGAACCCGAACCGATTTTTCCGCCTTGAATGATCATTCCGTCCGGCGTCGGCTGCGCATCGATGCCGAGAATTTGCAAACCGTCGGCCATGACTTGAATTCGGTCGGATTCTTTGACTCTGAGCTCTTCGGCGCCTGTCAAGCGGGTTTGTCCTTCGGCGCAAGCCGCAGCGACAAACAACACCGGAAATTCATCGATCGCAAGCGGAACCAATTCCTCAGGAATATCGATGCCTTTCAATGGCGCCGATTTAACATGCAGATCGGCTACCGGTTCTCCACCGACGATACGCTCGTTCAATATTTCGATATCGGCACCCATCAGTCGCAGAATATCAATCACACCGGTACGGGTAGGATTGATACCCACATGATTCAGCACGATATCAGAGCCTGGCGCAATGGATGCTCCGACCAAAAAAAACGCCGCCGAAGAAATATCGCTGGGTACATCAATATCGGCCGCCGTAAGTCTGCCTTCGGCAGTAATCGTCACCTTGGCCCCTTCCTTTTCGACCGGATACGAAAAACCGTTCAGCATCCGTTCGGTATGATCGCGTGTCGGCGCCGGCTCGGTAACGCGGGTCGCCCCTTCTGCATACATTCCTGCCAATAACAAACATGACTTGACTTGAGCACTAGCCATTGGCATTTGATAATCGATACCTTTAAGTTTGCCGTCTTGCCCTATAATATGCAGCGGCGCCGTGCCCTTTTCCGTCGTTTCAATTACAGCCCCCATTTGCGCCAACGGATCGGTAACCCGTTTCATCGGCCTCCCGGACAAGGATTTGTCGCCGGTCAATACCGAGTCGAAAGCCTGCCCCGCCAACAACCCGGACAGTAAGCGCATCGATGTACCCGAGTTACCTAGATACAATGGTTTTTGCGGCGCCTTCAAACCGTGTTTGCCGACCCCATGAATCGTCAATTCGCCATTTTTCGGCCCTTCGATAACGACACCCATGTCTTTAAATGCCTGCAACGTCGCCAATGCGTCTTCGGCTTCGAGAAAGCCTTTGACATGCGTGACACCATCGGCCAGGGAACCGAGCATGATAGAACGGTGAGAAATCGACTTGTCGCCAGGGACCCTTGCCTGCCCATTTAATGAACCGCCGGGCTGTACAGTAAAAGTTATCGTTTTAGCCATTTTAATTTGTCAATTGATCGAGAAAACGCTGCCGGGCTTGACCCGCGTATGTGAAGGTTTGAAAAATCTTCTGACTATCGTCATTTTCGAGAGCCAGCTCCATCTTATCCAGTTCTTGCTTTAGCTGTTGAATCAGCGGTATTAATTTTTGCTTATTGGCCAAACAAATATCCAACCACATGGTCGGATCGCTTGAAGCGATGCGCGTAAAATCCTTAAAACCACCGGCTGCGTATTTAAATATTTCGACTTGCTCGTCCTTACGCCCGAGTAGATCGACCAGCACAAAAGCCAGTAAATGCGGCAAATGACTAGTCGCGGCTAGCACCGCATCATGATGATCGACTTCCATGATCGACACGATCGCACCCAAGCGATGCCAAAACTGCTGCATTGTTGCCGTAGCCTTGGGATCGGTTTGCTCAACCGGCGTGATAATCAGTCGTTTATCGTCGAATAAACCGTTCACCGAAGCCGTTACACCGCTTTGTTCGGCTCCGGCAATCGGATGGGCCGGAACAAAATTACACGGCAGGTAACCGAATACTCGCCTAGCGGCATCGACGACATTGCCCTTGGTACTGCCGACATCGGAATAAACGGCTTGCTCGGACCAATAAGGCTGCAACTCGCAAAGTACCTTTTCGATCGCGCCAACCGGCGTCGCAATGATGACGCAATCGGCATCCTTCACGGCTGCTTCAAGGTTTATAAAATACTCATCGATGACACCCAGTCGTCGAGCTTCTTGCAGATTATCGATATCTATTTCACGACCGTACGCGACGATGGCCTTACATAAGTCGCGATCGCGTGCAGCGCGAGCTATCGAGCCGCCGATCAGCCCGACGCCAATTAGACATAGCTTTTTAAACATCGGCAAGCGCAGCCTGTAACGCCTCGAGACAACGGCTATTTTCGGCGGGCGTACCGATACTAATGCGCAAATAGTCGGGCATTTCATAATTCGCGACCGGTCTTACGATGACGCCTTTTTGCAACAAAGCCTGATAAACACCCTCTCCCGAGCGTTTGACATCGACCGATACAAAATTGCCGGCCGACGGAATCCATTCCAGTCCGAGCTGACGGAATCCATCGATTAACTGCTGCATGCCATCGTTGTTGATCGCTATCGTACGTTGCAAATGTTCATGATCTGCAAGAGCCGCTTCAGCCGCCGCCAATGCGAGCATATTATTATTGAAGGGCTGGCGTACTCGATTCAGAAAATCGGCAATCCCCGGATTGGAAAAACTGTATCCGACACGCAAGCCCGCCAATCCGTAGGCCTTGGAAAATGTCCGGGTCACGATCAAATTGGGATGGTCAACCAACCAGGCGATTGAATCGGCACGACTTTTCGGGTCGATGAATTCGTAATAAGCTTCGTCCAAGACGCAAAGCACATGACTCGGCAATGCCGCAATAAATCGGCGCAGCTCATCGGACGCCAACAGGGTGCCGGTCGGATTATTCGGATTCGCAATAAAAACAAGCCGGGTTTTATCATTGACAGCCGCCAACATCGCATCGAGATCATGGCCGTATGCGCGCGCCGGAATAACGACTCCGGTAGCACCGACGGCCTGCGTCACAATCGGATAAACCGCGAATGCGTGCTGAGAAAAAATCACTTCATGAGCCGGCGTTAAAAAAGCTCTGGCCAGTAACTCCAGAATTTCATTTGAACCGTTACCCAATGTAATTTGCGACATTTCGACACTAAATTTTTCGGCTAACGCGCGTTTCAACTTGAAACCGTTACCATCGGGGTAACGCGCCAAATCCGGCAAGCTCGCATGAATCGCCGCCAAAGCCATTGGACTCGGCCCTAGCGGGTTTTCATTCGATGCCAATTTAACGATATCGCTCAGACCTAATTCGCGTTCGAGCTCTTCGATCGGTTTACCGGGCGTATAAGGTACAAGTCGCTGCACGCCAGGCGTGGCCAAGGAATAAAAATTATCTGTGATGTTCATTAATAAATATGATTTTAACGTTATCGGCACACGGATGACGCTGATTATCAAGAAGCCTCGACGTTCCGGCGTTCAGGCAGTTTACGTGTTTCATTTTCTATAGAACCGCCTTCGGGTACGATCCTAATATATTCAACATACTGACTCGGGCGCCCAGCATTTTTAACGCCGCCGCGACATTTTCGTCCTCGGCATGACCCTCGATGTCAATAAAGAACACATAATCCCACAGACCTTGACGCGACGGCCTCGACTCAATATGCATCATGCCGATACCGTGATGCGCGAACGGCTCCAAGACTCGATAAAGCGCCCCCGGCTGATTGCCGGTCGACACCAACAGCGAGGTTTTATCCTTACCGGTCGGCCCTGAAATCTGGCGACCGATAATGATGAATCGAGTGGTATTATTCGACTCGTCCTCAATGTTGCATTCGATGACCGAGAGCCCGTAAAGTTCGGCAGCAAATTTTCCGGCTATCGCCGCCTTATCTTTCGAACCGGCAGCCAAGCGAGCCGCCTCGCCGTTACTGTTGACAGCGGTGCGTTTCGCATCGGGCAAGTGCAGATCCAACCATTGACGGCACTGCGCCAAGGATTGCTGGTGCGAAAAAACTTCCGCGATATCCGCAAGACTCCCGGTATTGCCAATGAGATTATGATGAACCCGTAACTCAACCTCGCCGCAAATCTTCAGCGGCGAACTCACGAATCGATCCAAGGTATGATTGACCACTCCTTCTGTCGAATTTTCGACCGGTACTACTCCGAACTGACAATGCTCGTTTTCGACCGCATTGAATATTTCCGCGATCGTCGTAGCAGGCACCGCATTGACCGCATGCCCGAAATGCTTAATCGTTGCCTGTTGTGTAAAAGTGCCTTCCGGCCCCAAGAATGCGACATCCAATGGCTTTTCAAGCGCCAAACAAGCCGACATCAACTCTCTAAAAAAACGCATCGCGGTTTCATCGGCAAGCGGACCTTGATTGATTGCCTTAACCCGTCTTAATACCAATGACTCCCTATCCGGCCGGTAAAAACATCCCGACTCGCCTTCCGCCATCTTGGTTTTAGCCACTTCGATGGCACAAGACGCGCGTTGATTGATCAACTGCAGAATCTGTTCGTCGATCGCATCGATTCGCGCCCTTAAATCGGCAAGAGGAGTAATTGAAGTCATGTTGCGATACTCAGGCTCGGGTTCTTTCGAATTCGGCCATGAATTCAATTAAAGCTTTTACGCCTTCCTCAGGCATTGCATTATAAATGCTCGCACGCATACCGCCTACGGAACGATGCCCTTTTAATTCGGCGAAGCCATTGGCTTCGGCTTGGGTTAAAAACTCTTTATCGAGCGATGCATCGGATAAAATGAAAGGCACGTTCATTCGCGAGCGAAATTCGGTTTGCACCGGATTGCTATATAACGAAGAACGATCGATTGCGCCGTACAAACTTGCCGCTTTTCTGATATTGACGGCTTCTATCGCCTCGACGCCACCAGCCGATTTGAGCCATTTCAACACCAAACCGACCAAATACCAATTGTAAGTCGCCGGCGTATTCAGCATCGATTGATTCTTGGCCTGTACCGCGTAATTGAATACATCGGGCAAGCGGGAGTCGGCCTCACCGATCAAATCATCGCGCACGATTACGACAGTAACTCCGGCAGGCCCCATATTTTTCTGGGTTCCGGCATAGATCAAGCCGAATTGGCTTACGTCGACTTTGCGCGACAAAATATTCGACGACATATCAGCCACCAACGGTAATCCTTGCGCATCCGGGATAAACGGAAATTCAACGCCATGTATCGTTTCGTTGGAGGTGTAGTGCAAATACGCCGCATCAGGTTCGATTTGCCACTCGGCAACAGCAGGAACCGTTGTAAATTTTTCCGACTCCGAACTAGCCGAGACGACGACCTCGCAGAACCGTCCGCCATCCTTGATCGCTTTCTCGGACCAAGCCCCGGTATTGATATAGCAAGCCTTGGTCTTACCGCGCAATAGATTCAGAGGAATGAACGAAAATTGCCCGGTCGCGCCGCCTTGTAGAAACAAGACCTTATAATTATCGGGAATCGCCATCAATTCGCGCAAATCGACTTCCAATTGTTCGGCAATATTCGAAAAATGCTTGCCTCGATGACTCATTTCCATCACCGACATGCCGCTAGACTGCCATTCAAGCATTTCATCGCGCGCCTGCCGAAGCACCGCCTCGGGTAATGCCGATGGTCCAGCGCTGAAATTATATATTCTGGCCATTATTCTTGTTCTCCCGAGTCCTGTTCTATCTCTGTTTCATTATCGACTTCCCCACCTAATTCGGACTCCGCGTCCATTACTGCGTCCTCGTCTTCGGCCAAACCTTCTATTCGATCGACTCCAACCACTTTTTCGTTTTTGTCGAGACGAATAACCGTAACGCCTTGCGTATTCCGGCCGACGATCGATATTTCATCGACGCGGGTCCTAACCAAGGTACCGCCGTTCGTAATCAGCATGATTTCATCGCGCTCGGACACCAATACCGCCCCGACGACATTACCGTTACGCTCGGATGTTTGTATCGAAATCACGCCCTGCCCGCCTCGGCCTTTGCGTACGAATTCTTTCAAATGAGTCCGTTTACCGTAGCCGTTTTCGGTGATCGTCAATACGGTGCCTTCAGCCGATACGATCAGCGAAATGACTTTTTGTCCCGGCTGCAGTCTAATGCCGCGCACACCCGCCGCAGTCCGGCCCATTGAGCGGACGTCCTCTTCGTTGAAACAAACCGCCTTGCCGTCGGTCGAGAATAGTAAAATATTTTGCTGACCGTCGGTCACGGCCACACCGACCAAAGCATCTTCTTCGCGCAAATCGATCGCGATTTTACCGTTGGTGCGCTGACGCTCGAATTCGGGGAGCGGCGTTTTTTTAACGGTGCCGTTCGCGGTTGCCATAAAGATGAACTTATCGGCACTGAATTCTCTTACCGGCAGCAAGGCGTTAATATTTTCCCCGGCTTCCAGCGGCAGTAAATTGACGAAAGGCTTGCCTCGCGAGGCGCGACTCGCGACCGGCAATTGATAAACCTTGAGCCAATAGACCTTACCTAGCGACGAGAAACAGAGAATCGTATCGTGCGTATTCGCAACGATCAATTTGTCGATAAAGTCGGTTTCTTTCGTTGCCGTCGCCGATTTGCCGCGACCGCCTCGCCGTTGCGCCTTATAGTCGTCAAGCGGCTGTGCTTTGACATAACCTTCGTGCGATACGGTCACGACCATATCTTCCTCGGTAATCAAATCCTCGTCGGTCAGATCAAGATGATCCTGCAAAATCTCGGTACGCCGTTCGTCGCCGTATTCCGCTTTAATCGCTTCAAGCTCTTCCTTGATAACCTCCATCAACCGAACATCGCTACCTAGAATTTCCAGGTACTCGTCGATGAGTTTAAGCAAGTCTCTATATTCATTGACGATTTTTTCCTGTTCGAGACCGGTCAGACGATGCAAGCGCAAATCTAAAATCGCGCTTGCTTGCGTTTCGGATAATCGGTAGTACCCATCGACCAAGCCGAATTCGGGCGTTAAATCTTCGGGCCTAGACCGGTCGGCATCGGCACGATCGAGCAAGGCATTGACCAAGCCGGCTTCCCAAGTCCTGGACAAGAGTCCGGCCTTCGCTTCCGCCGAATCTTTAGCCGATTTAATCAATGCGATCATTTCGTCAATATTGGCCAAAGCGATCGCCAAGCCTTCCAATATATGAGCCCTATCCCGCGCCTTGCGTAAATTATAAACCGTTCTGCGCGTAACGATTTCCCGGCGGTGATCGATAAAGGCCGTGAGAATCTCTTTTAGATTCATGCAATGAGGACGGCCGCCTAAAAGCGCAACCATATTGATACCGAATACCGTCTGCATTTGCGTTTGCTTGTACAGATTATTCAGTATCACTTCGGGAACTTCGCCGCGCCGAAGCTCGATAACCATACGCATACCATCCTTGTCGGATTCGTCGCGCAGACCGGAGATCCCCTCCAGCTTGGCTTCCTTGACCATTTCGGCAATTTTTTCCAACAGCCTGGCCTTATTGACCTGATACGGCAACTCGGTCGTAATGATCGCATAACGGCCGCTCTCGCCGATTTCCTCGAAATGACAGCGAGCGCGTAAATAGACCTTGCCTCGACCCGTGGCATAGGCGCTACGAATCCCGGCCGCTCCATTGATCGTTGCCGCCGTCGGAAAATCGGGCCCCGGAATAAATTGCATCAACTCGCTAATCGTAATTTCGGGATTCTCGATTTGTGCAAGACAGGCACTGACGACTTCGGTTAGGTTATGCGGGGGGATATTGGTTGCCATGCCGACCGCGATACCGGACGACCCGTTGATTAGAAGCGTCGGCACCCGAGTTGGCAAGACTTTGGGTTCGGATTCGGATTCGTCGTAATTCGCTATGAAATCGACGGTTTCTTTATCGATATCGGCCAATAATTCATGCGCAATCTTGGCCATGCGAACTTCGGTGTACCTCATCGCCGCCGGAGAATCACCGTCGACCGACCCGAAATTGCCTTGCCCGTCAATCAGCATGTAACGCAGTGAAAAAGGCTGCGCCATCCTAACGATCGTGTCGTAAACCGCGGTATCGCCATGAGGGTGATATTTACCGATAACGTCACCGACTACACGCGCTGATTTTTTATAAGCTTTGTTCCAATCATTGCCGAGTTCGCTCATTGCATAGAGAACGCGGCGATGTACCGGCTTCAAGCCGTCCCGCACATCGGGTAGTGCTCGACCGACTATCACGCTCATTGCATAGTCGAGATAGGACTGCCTCATCTCGTCTTCGAGATTGACAGGAATAATTTCTTTAGCGAAGTCCGACATTGATCCGTTTTTTACAAAAATAAAGCCCGTTACCTAAATCGGCAAGCGGTTTCCTTCAATGAGATAATTCCGAAAAGACTTATAAAAAATCCTTACATCCAATGGAATTACGCGAGATACCAAAACCGGGTGATTATAACAAAATGTCGAACGAGAGTCGAAGAGCTTACGACTTTATCAAAGCTTCTCAAATGGGGCTAGCGCAAGAGCTGCAAAACGCAGCCTCGACCAACAACACAAACGCCATTTTTGACACAAAAGCATCATAGACCTGCCATCTATGTCACTTTTTTTTACAAAAGTTTAATATGCTTTTAACAACATATTACTAAATCATTGAAAATACTTATTTTGATTAGATAGGCCTTGATATTGCTTCATTTATTATGAAACAACATTGATCAGAGGTGAAGACAATGGAAAATCAAACTATAGAAATCACAAGCCAAGCACAGTCCGCATTCATCGAAATGCTAAGCGCTGAATTTATTGCGCAAACCGGAGTTGGCGTTTATGCCTATCTGACACCGCTTGCGATCAACAGCTTATTCAGACAATATTTACAACACAGAGAGCCGCTAAGGACATTCACAAAGCAATATGTGAAAACCGTTTTGGTTTAATTGCAACCAAAAACAGGAAACGAAGAACGCTAAAATCGGTTTTCTGGATTTCTTAGACATGGATTTGCAAATAACGCAAATCCCATGTCTAACGGATTTTAAATAACTTTGGAAAACTGTTTTTTTTCAGTAAGATAGCGATCAAATACCATACAGATATTGCGAATAAGCAAACGTCCGGCAGGTCGCACTAAAATTTGGTCGGTATCGATCGTCAAAAGTCCATCTTCGGCCATTTTCTGCAACTTAATCAATTCCTGCTCGAAGTATGTCTTGAAATCGATGGAGAACTCGCGTTCCAGCTCTATGAATTCAAGCTCGAAATGACAGATTAACCCGCTAATGACCGCTCGCCTCAGCTTATCGTCGCGGCTCAATTCAAACCCTTTGAAAACCGGCAAACGTCCCTGCTCTATCGTTCGCCGATAAGTGTCAAGATCTTTTACATTTTGAATGTAGGCATCGCCCACCCGGCCGATTGAAGTAACACCCAAACCAATCAAATCGCATTCGGAATGCGTTGAATAGCCCTGAAAATTTCGGTACAGCTTTCCTTCACGCTGAGCAACCGCTAATTCATCATTCGGTTTCGCGAAATGATCCATGCCGATATAAACATAACCTGCTTCGGTCAAACGCTGAATCACCATTTGCAAAATCGCCAACTTGACCTCCGGATTCGGTATGTCGGCATCATCGATCTGGCGCTGAGTTTTGAAACGTTGCGGCAAATGCGCGTAATTAAAGACCGAAAACCGCTCGGGCGAGACTTGAAGAATCTTTTCCAATGTTCGCGAAAACGACTCGACGGTTTGTAGCGGCAGCCCGTAAATCAAATCGATACTAGTCGAACGAAAACCTTCGTTGCGCGCCGCCTCCAATACCGCAAAAGTTTCCTGTTCGGTTTGAATGCGATTGACCGCTTTTTGCACATCGGGTTCGAAATCCTGCAAACCCAAGCTAATCCGGTTAAAACCCAATTCCCGCAGTACGGCTATTGTCCGATCGTCGGTTTCCCTAGGATCGACTTCGATAGAGTACTGCCCTTCGTCATCCTCGCGCAGATTGAAATGCCGACGAGTCGACACCATCAAATGGCGCATTTGGCTCTCACTTAAGAAAGTCGGCGTTCCGCCGCCCCAATGCAATTGATCGACGACACGGCCTCGATCGAACAAAGCGCCCTGCATTTCGATTTCGCGGCAAAGATCGTTCAAATACGGCTCGGCATGCGCGCGATTTTTGGTCACGATCTTATTGCACGCGCAGTAGTAACAGACCGTATCGCAAAACGGAATGTGGAAATAAAGGGATAACGGCCCTCCAAGCCTATTCGATTGCTCGATATGGCGTAAATAATCCGCTTCGCCGAAATTCTCGTGTAATTCCAACGCGGTCGGATAAGACGTATATCGAGGCCCGGCCTGATCGTAACGATGAATGAGATCGAGATCGAATGTTAAGGACTGGTCCATTATTGAACCTTTTGATCGATCGTTATAGTAACGCCCTCTGTTTCAGCCGGTGCAACGCTCTCCACGATCCCGATCCAATCGCCTGGACGAGATTCTGCCTGGCCCGATATCGAAATCCGGGCACTAATTTTAACGCGATCGAAGTTAGATAACTTCATCGCCGGCATCATCGCCTGCTCGTCGCTCAACACAACTGTTACCGGTAAATCGGCCACTTGTTTCTTAACGATCGCCAATGGCATCGGGGGACCCTGTAATGCCTGAGCATAAATAAATAGGGTATCGGTGGCGGAGACAGCGCCTTGCAATTCGTCGGAGATTGCTACATTGACTTTCAGACCTTTAGCGACGGCTGCCGGCTGCTGCTCTGGGGGCGCCGTACCTAGCCTCTCCATGACTTGTGCAATCAAACCCTGCACTTCTCGGTGTGGTTCGGAACCCTTCGGTAATTGCGCAGCTAATTTTTGCCAATGCCGCAGGGCTTCGTCATATTTACCCGCTTCCGCTTTAGCCATGCCCGACAACCACAATGCCGTCGAGTCATCCGGCGCCAATTCAAGCGCCTTCGCAACCAATTCCGTCGGTTTCCCGGATAATCGACCGTCATTGGTCATCGCCAACGCATCGGCGTACTGAAGCAGCACATCAGCCTTGTCGCCCAATAGTCGATAAGCCTCCGAAAAGGCTTGAGCCGATTCGGCATAGCGGTTCATATATTTGTAAGAACGCCCAAGCATCAACCAGCCTTCCGCATCATCCGGTTGGCTTTGCAAACGCTGAGCCAATCCAGAAACCATCGCATTGATTTCATCGATCTGCTGCGCGGTTCTGTCCGCTTCCGGCAACAACGAATCAGCGTTACCTAAAGCGCGGTACAAAGTCACCGAAACCAACGGAATAACGATCAATGCCAAAACGATCAACCACCGACCGGAAGATTCCGATTGCCGCGAAGCCGACTCTGTTTGCAAATCATCGACCAGCACCGATTGTAATTCTTGATATAAGTCTTCGTATTCATCCGCCGTAATCGTTCCGGACGAGCGCTGTTCTTTTAAATCCAGCAGACGCTGCTTAGCGATATCGACATTGAAACGCTCAGTTTCGATGTCTATTGAGCCCGGTCGACGCCATAGCGGCGGCAATAGAAACGCAAACGCTATCGCGATCAAAACGCTTGCGGTCAGCCAAAATTCTGTTGTCACCGGTCATCTCCTTGTTCCAATAAGCGACGAATTTCTTCCGATTGTGCGGAATCATGCGTAGACTCGGAATGAGTCGCCAAACGTTTTTTACGCACGACAGTCCAAGCAACCAATAAACCGATCACTAAGAACAATAACGGTGCCAACCATAATAAACTGGTCTTAGCCTTCATCGGAGGATTGTACAATACGAAATCGCCATAACGCTGAGTCATAAAATCGACAACCTCCTGCCTTGACTTGCCTTGTTGCAGCATTTTGTAGACTTGGGCACGCAAATCCTTCGCCAAATCGGCGTTCGAATCTGCAATAGTCTGGTTTTGACAAACTAGACAACGTAACTCGGAAATCAGCGAGTTGTAAACGCGCTCCTGCTCAGGAGTATCGAAATTCTTGACCTCGACGGCCGCAGCAATGGCCTCAACGCCCCACAATAAAAAGAAGGCTAAAAATATAATACGCATAATGGCAATGAATAATTAGTAATATGCATGAATAAGCTGACGCCTCCCCCTTCGAGAGAGGTTTAGATCAAAGAAATACAATTCATTGAAACTTTAGGCTATATCCGCAATAGAAAAAAACGCATGACTCGATAAATTCCGTTCATGACGAATAGAAAACCCAGCATGAATAGTAAATTGGAAACGGTCAATAATCTGGGTAAATTGATCAAATAAGCAAAAAAACCTTCCGGCTCGTTGACATAGCGACGATTCTTGATCTCGGAGTCGGCATATTGCGCGGCCAGTTTTTTGAATTCGACAGCCTGGTTATTGGCTTGATAATTATCCTCGGAAAACTGATTATCGAATCCAAGATAGCTAACCCCTTGGTAAACTTTATGTGTGATCTTTTCATCCAAAGTATTCCATGCCTCGTTAACATGAAGCGCCATAGTGACCGTATCGTCGACCATTTCTCTTAAGGCTTCATCAATAACAAGCTCATCATCGATGATTTCCAAACTGATAATAAACTCTTTCGATACAAGCAAAGGATTAAACCCGGTCTGGTGATCGGACGAGGCTTGTTTAAAAATATACGGCGAAGTTTCAGTCTCGGCAAACGGATCGGAATACAGGAGATTTTCAGTTTCGGCAGCTTTACCATTAAAGGCGTTAGCGCCAAAATCACCTTGTTTTTTTGGGGTCGCCAATTGCTGCCCAGCGCCCAGTTCACTCGAAGAGGCGTCAGATTTTTTTTGTACCTGCCTTAAAGCACCGGCTACCAGAGACCTTTCTTTTAGTTCTGCACCATCATCAAGCCGACTTTCGGATTCGATTGTATCGATATTGTCCGCGCCACCCTGAACTTTGAGCGTAATGCTCGCCGCCGTCGCGTAGATACTAAAAGTGCTATAAGCGCTCAACAAAAAAAGTAGAAATAACTTTGTCACATAGCCATACCATTTCTAAAAATTTATTCAGCCTGCAAAGTATTCAACAAAGGTAAGAATGTCGTTTCAATATCTTTATCAGTCACAGGCCCTGTATGTTTGTAACGAACTACGCCCTGCTTATCGATTACAAACGTTTCGGGAACGCCATAGACTCCCCAATCGATTCCGGTCAATCCTTCCATGTCCAAGACACTGACATCATAGGGATTACCCAATCTAGCCAGCCAGTTTTTCGCATCTTCCGGTTCATCCTTATAGTTGAGGCCAATAATAACAGCCAATTTTTGCTCCGCCAACCGATTAAGCACCGGATGTTCGGCACGGCAAGATACACACCAGGAAGCCCAAACATTCAGTAACCAAACTTGCCCCTTCAAATCCGCCGTACTCAAGGTACGAGTCGGATCATCCAAAGTTTGCAGCGTAAAAGGCGGGGCCGGCTTATCGATGAAGGGCGACGGAATTTCACGCGGATTGAGATTCAAACCGATCGCCAAAAAAATCGCCAGTACGGCAAAAATTAAAAGTGGCGTCAAAAATTTAAGCATTTTTGCTTACTCGCTGTTTTTTATTACCCATTCGATAACGTCTGTCGCAGACAGCCCAGAGACCGCCCAATGCCATGAAAACACCGCCGATCCATATCCACCGTATAAAGGCTTTATAATAAACGCGCATGCTCCATGCGCCCGAATCGCCCAAGGGTTCGCCGATCGCAACAAAAAGATCGCGAAACAAACCGGCATCGATCGCGGCCTCGGTCATCGGCATTTGTTGCACGCGATAAATTCTTTTTTGCGGTTCGAGTTTAGCCACCGTCTTATCATCATATCTGACCGTCAAGTGGCCTTGTTGCGCCCGATAATTCGGTCCATCAACCACATCGATACCATGAAATTCGAATACATAACCGGACATTTCCAGCTTGTCGCCGGGGGCCATTCTAACGTCTTTTTCGATGCTATAAACCGATGTCAAGGTAATCCCGACGATAAAGACCGCAATACCCAAATGCGCCAGGGTCATGCCGTAAAAGGCTCTCGGCACTTTCAGCAAGGCGGTAAAATCAGGCATTTTATGCCCTAGACGCTCCGAAAAGGCCAGTCCGGTCAGCGCCGTCGTCCACAGCGCCAACGTCAAGCCGATTGCGGCAGCCCACGAATAATAGGGCATCAACAACGGCAATGCCGCACCGAGCAACAGGCAGCCCAGCATCAGCCAACGGATTCGTAGCGCGAGCGCGTTGAACTGGTCTTTTTTCCAACGTAGCAAAACGCCGATACCCGAGACAACGGCAAGCGGCGCCATCAAAGGAACAAAAATCGCATTGAAATAAGGCGGCCCGACCGAAATCTTGCCCATGCCCAAGGCATCGATAAACAAAGGATACAAGGTGCCGACCAAAATGCTGGCCGCAGTCACGACCAACAGCACGTTATTCAACAATAATGCGGATTCTTTCGAAATCATTTCGAAACTGGCGCTGCTTTTAACCGCCGGCGCTCTAATCGCATAGAGCAATAAAGATCCGCCGACGACAATAGCCAGAAAAATGAGAATGAACAAGCCGCGGGCCGGATCGCTGGCAAAGGCATGCACCGAGGTCAATACGCCGGAACGCACCAAAAAAGTACCTAACAGACTCAACGAAAACGCGAAAATCGCCAACAGCACGGTCCAAGTCTTGAACACACCTCGTTTTTCACTGGCTGCCAATGAATGAATCAACGCCGTGCCGACCAGCCAAGGCATAAAAGAGGCGTTCTCGACCGGATCCCAAAACCACCAACCGCCCCAGCCTAATTCGTAATAAGCCCACCAACTGCCCAGCGTAATGCCCAAAGTCAGAAACATCCAGGCGATATTGGTCCAAGGTCTGGACCAACGCGCCCAGGCGCTGTCCAAACGGCCTTCGAGCAAGGCCGCGATCGAGAACGCAAACGCGACCGAAAAGCCGACATAACCCATGTATAGCATCGGCGGATGAATCGCGAGCCCAGGGTCTTGCAACAGAGGATTCAAATCGCGGCCTTCAGGCGGCGCCGGAATCATGCGCTCGAACGGATTTGAGGTCAGCAACAAGAACAGTAAAAAACCGATGCTGACCAAGCCCATTACACCGAGAACCCGGGCAATGGTCGCGTCCGGAATACTGCGGCTAAACTGCGCAACTAAACCGGTCCAGACCGTCAAACTCAAGGCCCAAAGCAATAACGAGCCTTCATGCGCGCCCCATACGCCGGAGATTAAATACAGTACCGGCAAATGAGTATTCGAATTGTTCGCGACATAGGCGACCGAGAAATCGTGCGTCAAAAATGCATACGTCAGGCACAAATAGGACAAGCCGACAAAGAACAATTGCCCGAACGCGGCTGGACGCGCGACGGCAATCCATCCAGGAATCGCGCGAAAACTACCGACGATCGGGACAATACCCAACATCACGGCCATGCACAAAGCCAGTATTAAGGAAAAATGCCCTATCTCGGGAATCATATACCACCCTCTGCGGAAAGCTCCGGTTGTTTTTTCAGGCTACCTGCGACTTCGGGCGGCATATAATTCTCGTCATGTTTGGCCAAGACTTCCTCGGCGACGAACACACCGTTCTTGGACAAACGGCCTTTTGCGACGATGCCTTGCCCTTCCCTAAACAAATCCGGCAAAATACCGGTATATTCCACGGTCACTTCTTTATTGAAATCGGTCAACTTAAAGCGCACAAGCAAACTCTCCGCAGGGCGATCGACGCTGCCGTCGACGACCATACCGCCAATTCGAAACAAAGCGTTTTCCGGCGCCTTGCCTTCGACCACTTCGGTCGTCGAGAAAAAATACATCAAATTTTCATTGAACGATTTCAGTGCAAAGGCGACGGCAAGACCCATACCGGCCAGCATCAATCCAATTAAAATAAGTCGTTGTCTACGAATCGGTTTCATGATTTTTTCATCCGTTTCATTTTATGAGCCAACTCTTTTAAAAAAAGTTTGCGTTGAATAACGGGTAAAACCGCAATCGCAAGCAACACGAGTAAAGTTACCCCATAAGAAGTCCAAACATAAAAGGCGTAACCGCCCATTGCAAAAAATTCTTGCCAATTCATTCTATTAAGCCTTTAACCCATTGACTGTTTCGTTCGCGCTGAATCAATTCGGTCCGAGCGCGCTGCAACATCGCAACTAGATAATAAAATTTGAAGGCGACCGCCATCGTCAACAATGGAATCAACATGCTGACATGAATCGACGGTTTATCGATCTTCGACACGGTCGGGCCTTGATGCAAGGTATTCCACCATTCGACCGAATAATGAATGATCGGAATATTGACTACGCCGACAATCGCCAAAATTGCCACCGCTCTCGACGCTGTGCGTTTGTCGTCGATCGCTCCGTACAGTGCGATGACACCCAGATACAGAAACAGCAGAATCAATTCCGAAGTCAAGCGCGCGTCCCAAACCCACCAGGTTCCCCACATCGGCTTACCCCATAGAGAGCCCGTTAATAGGGCGATAAAAGTAAAACCGGCGCCGACCGAGGCGCTGCTGATCATGACGATTTCGGCCAATTTGATACGCCAAACCAGTCCGATGGCGCCGGCAACCGCCATCACGACATAGATGAACAATGACATCCAGGCGCTCGGCACATGGATATAAATGATCCGGTAGCTATCGCCCTGCTGATAATCGGCGGGCGCCAAAAACAAGCCGCCATATAGACCTACGGCGGTCAAAATAATAAAAATCGCCGTCAACCAAGGCAATAATCGGCCGGTAAACGCGTAAAAATGCGGTGGTGAGGCCATGCGATGGAAAAAACGGCCTACGGAATCAGGAATCAAAAACATGCGATAAGCTTATAAAGTGATCTACGATAATGAGCAAAATTGATTCAATATCGAATAGTAAATTTAGAAGACCGGGCATTCGAATATGCCCGCATGGATGAATAGGACGCTATTTTACGAAAAATTATCCATTCATACTCATTTTTAATGCGGCGGCGGCCGGTAATGGCGCCAGCACCAAGGCCGCGAATAAAATCGCCGCCAGAATATTGAGTTGCGCGCCGACCGGCAAACCGCTACCCGCCATTTCGACGGCATTGCCGGCAAAGATCAACACCGGGATATACAACGGCAAAACCAACAACGCCAAGATCATCCCGCCTCGTCGTAAACCCACCGTCAGCGCGACACCGATCGAACCGATCAAACTCAATACCGGCGTGCCAAGCAACAAGGTCCAAAGCAGCACAGGCACGGACTGTTCGGGCATGCCCAAAAATATTGCCAATAAAGGTGAGATCAACAATAAAGGCAAGCCAGTCACCAACCAATGCGCGACGATCTTGGCCAAAATCAGCACCGAAAGCGGATGCGGGCTCAAGATAAACTGTTCCAGCGAGCCATCGTCGAAATCCGATCGAAACAATGAATCCAGCGATAGCATCGCGGCCAATAGCGCGGCAATCCAAATGATTCCCGGAGCCATCGCTTGCAATAACTTGGTTTGAGCGCCTAATCCCAACGGAAACAAAGTAATGACCAAGACAAAAAACAACAGCGGATTGGCGACTTCGGCACGCCGCCGATAAGCCAGAACCAAATCGCGTCGAATGATGGCGATAAATGCGTTCGACAATGTCATTAAGCTAACCTGATTGTTTGCACGTCGATGCCGTGCAGCGTGATATCGTGATGCGAGGTCAAAACGACCATGCCTTCTCTGGCAATATGGTCGACCATCAGCGCCTCGAAAATGGCTATACCCTCTTTATCCAAAGAGGTGAAAGGCTCGTCGAGAATCCATAATTTATTGTCGGTAATCAATAAACGAGCTAGCGACAAACGGCGTTTTTGCCCGGCCGACAAAGATTGCACCAGCACATCGTCGTAACCGGATAAATAGACCTTCTCCAGTGTTTCCTCGATCGAATAATGGCCGGGCTTACCCAGAGCCGTGGCAATCTTGAGATTTTCCAGAACGGTCAATTCCTTTTTGACACCGTCCAAATGACCGACATAAGCCATCTGTTCAAAGAAAGTACCGTTATTAATTTCTACACCGCACCACAAAACCTCTCCGGCATCCGGCTCCCGAAAACCGCATAAAATCTTCAATAAAGAGCTTTTGCCCGAACCGTTTTGCCCTTCCAGCAACAACGCTTGCCCGGAAAAGACATTAAACGATAAATTATCGAACAACACTCTATCGTCGCGTATGCAACATAAGTTTTTAACTTCCAGAGATAACAAACGTTCCATCCTAAATTTAAAAAGTAATGATATCGAAATACCTTCTCATCGTGTCGCATTTCGCGACAATCAAAAAAACTCCTGATTAGCAAGTTTCTTCAGCTAAAGCCCAAAAACCAGGATATCCCTGGCAGGACGGGGTTTGCAACCCCGTCCTAAACGTTTCGACTTTGGCCGAAGTCAGCCGAAATGTTTAGGGCAAACTGAAAAGTTGGGGACGGGTTAAATAACCCGTCCTGCAGAAGTCGCTGCGGTTACGACTAGCCCGCTCGGGCACTTGGCTCCGACAAGCTGAAGCATCTTGCTAATCAGGAAAAAACTTGAGCCGGATAAAACCAAGCCCGTTATACCCAAAATCCACCCACTCAAGTAAGCCTCAAACAATAAAAAAGAGCTTAGACTTTCATCTAAACCCTTGATCATAAGATCCTAAAACAAGGATTGCGGGCATGTAGATTTAATTAGAGCAAAAATCTACCAAACTAGCCGTAACTATTCAGTCCCTCGGCAATTATCGTTCCCACGCTCTGCGTCACTGCCATTAAGTTAAGGACTTTTCCGTTCGCCCTGAGCTTGTCGAAGGGTGAATGGAGAAGTCCGAGTCGATAAGTTAAGCCGTCCATGGTTCGACAGGCTCACCACGAACGGCTTAACTTAATGGCATTGACGCTCTGCGTGGGAACGCCTAAGTACCGCTCCAGCGGTACGAGACGCTAGAGCGTCTCGGTCTTCATTCCCACGCGGGAGCGTGGGAACGATAATCCGCACCCAAACAGGTTCATTAAAATTATACCTTTCGCGCTTCAAATTTGGGCGATGCTTAATCCTAAGAATTTGGTCGCAATAACTTCCTTAATTTTATGGAGGGTTCGGTAACGCCCTACAAAACCCATAGCTCCAGGAAGTTATTTTTCACGAAATCCTTAGAACAAACGGACTAGAGTAGGGAAAACTCGAGAACAAATCAAGTATTGAATCGATATGAATTTGTTTGCAACAATACACATAAAACAATCATATCGTAAATACTTAGAAACCCTTTTGATAAAATCAGACCATTTCGAGCCTCGCCCAATCAAAAATCGAGCACGCAAAAGACAGCTTTATCCCAAGAACGGCCCGTCCGACTACAGAATCCTGTTCTAAAAAGACCGACTATGCTATTATTCGCGTTTTTTAAACGTTAGGACTAAGTACATGGCAAAAGAAGATCAAATCGAAATGGAAGGCAAGGTTGTCGAAACCCTACCGAATACGATGTTCAGGGTTGAACTCGAGAATGGGCATATCGTCACCGCACACATTTCCGGAAAAATGCGTAAACATTACATCCGTATTCTGACCGGCGATAAAGTCAAGGTAGAAATGACGCCTTACGATTTAAGCAAAGGAAGAATCACCTTCCGTATGCGCTAATCCCGCGCAAGTGCGGGATTAGCGAACGATAACCGCTAACTTTTTTCAGAAACAGTCAATTCCTTACTTTCTATTGCAAAAGCCAGCTCATTGTTTTCGACATAGATTCGGACATTCCCGCCCCGCACCAATTTACCAAACAATAAATCATTAGCCAGCGGTTTCTTGATTTTCTCCTGAATCAAACGCGCCATCGGCCTTGCACCCATTTTCGGATCGCAACCGTTTTCGGCAAGCCATAATCTCGCTTCAGACTCCAACATCAGCGTGACATGCTTCTCGGCCAACAAAGCCTCCAGTTCGAAGATAAATTTATCGACGACATGACCGACAATCGAAATATCCAGCGGCTTGAACTGAATCACTGCATCCAATCGATTACGGAATTCCGGAGAGAAACTTTTTTCAATCACCTTCATGCTATCCGAAGCATGATCCTGCGAGGTAAACCCGATTGATGCGCGACTCCCCTCTTCAGCACCGGCGTTTGTGGTCATAACCAATATTATGTTACGAAAATCGGCTTTGCGACCGTTATTGTCGGTTAGCGTGCCATGATCCATCACTTGCAACAGCAGATTGAAAACATCAGGATGCGCTTTCTCTAACTCGTCCAATAAAAGCACGGCATGAGGATGCTTGGTCACTTGCTCGGTTAGCAGACCGCCCTGATCGAAACCGACATAACCCGGAGGAGCACCGATCAATCTTGATACGGTATGGCGCTCCATATATTCGGACATATCGAAGCGAATCAACTCAACGCCCAGTACTTTGGCTAATTGACGAGTAACTTCGGTTTTACCGACCCCGGTCGGTCCCGCGAACAGGAACGAACCGATGGTTTTTTGCGCATCCCTAAGACCGGCGCGTGACAGCTTGATGGCTGAAGCGAGTGCCGAAATTGCCTCGTCTTGACCGAAAACCAGCATTTTAAGATTCTTTTCCAACGCTTCAAGCTTTTCTACGTCATTGGATGAAACCGATTTTGCCGGTACTCGGGCCATTTTCGAAACAATCTCTTCTATTTCCAGCGAATCGATAATCGGTTTACGCTGATCGGTCGAAAGTAAGCGTTGACGTGCTCCAGCTTCATCGATCACATCGATGGCTTTGTCCGGCAAATGCCGGTCGGTGATATAGCGGTCCGATAATTCGGCGGCCAACCGTAAAGCGTCCGCAGTATACTTGATATCGTGATGCTCCTCGAAGCGCGATTTCAAACCTTTCAGAATCAGGATGGTATCTTCGACCGAAGACTCGACAATATCGATTTTCTGGAAACGGCGCGCCAATGCATGATCTTTTTCGAAAATTCCGCGGTATTCCTGATAGGTTGTCGAGCCGATACAACGCAACTGACCGGATGCTAATACCGGTTTAATCAAATTCGACGCATCCATAACCCCGCCGGAAGCGGAACCCGCGCCGATGATCGTGTGGATTTCGTCGATAAATAATATCGCTTCCGGCTGCCTTTTTAGCTGGCTAACCAATGCTTTCAAACGTTTTTCGAAGTCGCCTCGATATTTGGTGCCGGCCACCAATGCGCCTAAGTCCAGCGAATAAATCACATTGCCCATGAGCACATCAGGAACATCTTCCTCGACGATTCGTTTTGCCAAACCCTCGGCAATCGCGGTTTTTCCGACGCCGGCCTCCCCGACCAATAAGGGATTGTTTTTACGCCGGCGACATAGCACCTGTATGGTTCTTTCAACCTCGAGTTCGCGCCCAATCAGCGGATCGATCTTACCGAGCCTCGCTTCCTCATTCAGGTTGGTCGCATATTTTTCCAACGGACTTTCGGATGTATCGCCGGTCGCACCGCTCGTTTCCGGATCTCTTTCCATATCGCGCTCTCGCTCCGTCTCTATTTTCGAAACACCATGGGCCAGATAATTGACGACATCGAGACGGGTTATATTCTGTTTATTCAACAAATAAACCGCCTGTGAGTCCTGCTCGCTAAATAATGCAACAAATAAATTGGCGCCGGAAACTTCTTTCTTATCGGTCGCCTGGACATGGAACACCGCCCTCTGCAAAACCCGCTGAAAACCGAGTGTCGGCTGCGTTTCGCGCTGCACGCCTTCGGGAATCAGCGAAATCGTATCATCAATAAACTGCGTCAGTTCATCGTGCAGCTTTTTGAAATCGCATCCACAGGCCCGCAGCACCGCGACGGCACTGGCATTATCCAACAAGGCCAACAGTAAATGCTCGACAGTAATAAATTCATGCCGCTTTTCGTGAGCATTCTTAAAGGCGAGATTTAAAGTAATCTCCAACTCTTTGCTTAACATATTTCCTCCGACCTACGCGATTTCCATCGAACACATTAAGGGATGGTGATGTTCCCGAGAATATTCGTTGACCATGCATACTTTTGTTTCCGCGACATCCTTAGAATAGGTTCCACACACACCGACTCCCTGAGTATGCACCTGTAACATAACTTGTGTCGCTTTCTCCTCGGACATATTAAAAAACTCCATTAACACTTCAACGACAAAGTCCATCGGCGTGAAGTCGTCATTTAATAAAATAACCTTATAAAGAGGCGGCTTTTGCAATTGAGGCTTAGTCTCTTGAAGAGCCAGTTCGCCATCATTGTCTTTTAACGGGTCAAAATCAGACATACTTTTAACAATTCTAAAAGAATCAAAACGACTTAGAGTTTACCATAGTGAGCGCGCCTGTAAATTTCAATCTTTCACAACATAAATTCACCAAATAAAGTAAAATGTGCTGCTTTTTATAAACGAGTTTGCCGATGGTCTGGAAACCCCATGTCACCGTTGCAGCGATCATTGAAAACGACCGGCGTTTTCTGCTAGTCGAGGAAGAAACATCCAACGGACTCGCACTCAACCAACCTGCGGGACATTTGGAAAAAGGCGAGGACTTAATCAACGCGGTTAAACGTGAGGTTACCGAAGAAACCGCCTGGCAGTTTGAACCTGAATACATCGTTTCAGTTCAATTATGGCGAAGAAACCCGGAAAGCCCCAGTTTTCTGAGGGTTTGTTTTGCCGGCCACTGCCATTCTTTCGACCCCAATCAACCGTTGGATGAAGGC
Source organism: Methylotuvimicrobium sp. (assembly GCF_050611805.1). Lineage (NCBI taxonomy): Bacteria > Pseudomonadati > Pseudomonadota > Gammaproteobacteria > Methylococcales > Methylococcaceae > Methylotuvimicrobium > Methylotuvimicrobium sp. The sequence goes on along the minus strand of NZ_JBNGHF010000027.1, from coordinate 36,166 downwards.
ATCATAGCGACACACTGGCTATCCCGCGCTGAAATCGCCGCCAAACACGATCGATTACGCAGTCCGCTGGTCATGATCGGCATCGATGAATTCCTCTCGGGGAAACGCCATCCATTAACTTTATTAGAATCCTTTCTCGATCTGGATGCATGAGTAAACACATTATCGTAGGCATGTCAGGCGGTGTCGACTCTTCCGTCACCGCTTTGAAACTGCTTGAAGAAGGCCATCGAGTCACCGGCCTGTTCATGAAAAACTGGGAAGAAGACGACGGCACCGAATATTGCACTGCAATGGCTGATTTGGCCGATGCGCAACAAGTCAGCGATAAACTCGGCATCGAATTGAAAACCGTCAATTTTGCCGCCGAATACTGGGACGAAGTGTTCGAAGTCTTTTTGTCCGAATTCAAGGCCGGACGCACACCAAACCCTGACATACTGTGCAACAAGCATGTCAAATTCAAGGCCTTTTTGGATTATGCGCTCGAAGACCTCGGCGCCGAATACATTGCGACCGGCCATTACGCGCGCGTCCGCGAACAAGACGGCGAGTTCCAGTTATTGAAAGGCTTGGACCCTAACAAGGAACAAAGCTACTTCCTATACGCCATGGGCCAGAAAGCCTTGTCGAAAACGCTGTTTCCAATCGGCCATCTGCACAAACCGGAAATCCGCGCCATCGCTGAAAAGGCTGGATTCGCGAACAGCCGCAAGAAAGACAGCACCGGCATTTGTTTCATCGGCGAACGTAAATTCAAAGACTTCCTGCAGCGCTATCTGCCGGCCCAACCTGGCGAAATTCGCACGCCGGAAGGCAAATACATCGGGCGACACCATGGCCTGATGTATTACACGATGGGCCAACGTCAGGGACTCGGCATCGGCGGCGTCAAAAACGCGCCGGACGAACCTTGGTTCGTACTGGACAAAGATATCGACAACAACGTGTTGATCGTCGGCCAAGGACACGAACACCCGCTGATGATGCACAATACGCTCGAAGCAGGACAACTCGACTGGTGCGGCAACACGGGACTGACCGAGACGCTACGCTGCGCCGCGAAGACCCGTTATCGACAGCCAGATCAGGACTGCGTCGTCGAACCGCTAGATGGCGGAAACCGCGTCACAGTCCGTTTCGATCAGCCGCAGCGCGCGATTACGCCGGGCCAGTCGGTCGTGTTTTACGACGGCGAAGTCTGTCTAGGGGGCGGCATCATCGAATCTAGATCGAACGAATGAATCAACCCAAATCCTCGTTTCCGATCGACAATCTGCGCGTTACTCTCGTTCCCTGCCTCCGGCGGGCTTGTGCCCGCCGGAGGCAGGGTAAATGCAGACATGGTCGAGTAAATATGCCCCGATATGGATTCCCACGGAGGACCGTGGGAACCAGAAAACCTAACATTTTTTACAACTTGGTTGACTGACATGAGAAATTCCGCCCTTACCGCCATTTCCCCGATCGACGGCCGTTATGCCGGCAAAGTCGAAGCCTTGCGCCCCATCTTCAGTGAATACGGCCTGATCCGTTTTCGCGTACAAGTCGAAGTTCGCTGGCTGCAAGCCATGGCAAAGCACCCTCAAATTTCGGAAGTTCCCGCTTTTAGCGAGAACGCCAACAGATTACTGAACGACTTAGTCGAACACTTTTCCGAAGCGGATGCACAGCGCGTCAAAGACATCGAAAAAACGACCAACCATGACGTCAAGGCAATCGAATATTTGCTCAAAGAAAAGATTGCCGGCAACGCCGAGCTTGAAAAAGTCAGTGAATTCATTCATTTCGCATGCACATCGGAAGATATCAACAACCTATCCTACGCCTTGATGCTTAGCGAAGGGCGTCAATTGATCATCGACCAAATCGACCAATGCATCGAGGCGATCCGCAAGGTTGCATATGACACTGGCGCACAACCGATGCTATCGCGGACGCACGGACAATCAGCCACTCCAACCACAGTCGGCAAGGAATTCGCGAATGTCGTTGCGAGAATGCTGCGCCAGAAAAAACAACTGGAAGCGGTCGAACTGCTCGGCAAGATCAACGGCGCGGTCGGCAATTACAATGCGCATTCGGTCGCCTACCCCGACGTCGATTGGAACGAATTTTCGAAAAACTTCGTCGAATCGCTGGGCCTAAGCTTCAATCCGTTCACGATACAAATCGAGCCGCACGACTACATCGCTGAATTCTTCCATGCGCTGTCGCGTTTCAACACGATCTTACTCGACTTCGACCGGGACGTTTGGGGTTATATCTCGCTGGGCTACTTCAAGCAAAAAACCATTGCAGGCGAAGTCGGCTCGTCGACGATGCCGCACAAGGTTAATCCGATCGATTTCGAAAACTCCGAAGGCAATCTCGGCATCGCGAACGCTGTATTTAGCTTTCTTGCCGAAAAACTCCCTATTTCCCGCTGGCAACGTGACCTAACCGACTCGACAGTACTACGCAACATCGGCGTCGGCATCGCGCATACCAGCATCGCGATTCAATCGACGCTGAAAGGTATTTCGAAGCTAGAACTCAATAGCGATGCGCTCGAAGCCGATCTGAACGCGAATTGGGAAGTGTTGGCCGAACCGATTCAAACCGTAATGCGCCGTTACGGCATCGAAAAACCCTATGAAAAACTGAAGGAATTGACGCGCGGTCAACGCATCACGCCGGAACAAATGCGCACGTTCGTCGAAGGACTAGATATACCGCAGGACGCAAAAAACGCACTGCTTGAATTGACACCGCGAACTTATACCGGTTACGCCGAACGATTGGCTCGAAAAATTTAAAATTCAGGTCCTAAGTCAAACGAGCGGTTATCCAAGAAAGTAACTAATTATTGCGAAAATAACCATGAAGACACACGAAAAATTAGACTTTTGATTTGACCTCATGTTTTTCATGATGAATGAATTTCTTATGATGTATTCGCCAATACTTTTATAGTCTCAGGAGCGAGGGAATGAGGAAAGAATTGTAAAGTAGGAATAAAAATTCGTTAATGCAAACTTGTTCATAAAAAAATTTAATATTATGCGGACAAACGCACAGTTCAAAATCACATCTTTTGAGAGAATTTATCCGAAGTTAGAAGACATACTTGTTTTTTAACTTCAGAAAACTCCTTTATTTTAAAAGTGATTTTCACTTGAGGGCTGATGAAAATCAGCCCTTTTTTTTAATTCGATTTCATAGCAAGTCAATGCACATGCTCCATCTGAGTGAAAAACCTCTATACCTTTCACATTCGAATTTAGGTATTGTTTCTGTAGACGTTGCCAAAATTCAAAGCGTAATCGATATCAGCAATCCAAATTCTTCAGTGACTGGAATAAAGCATTCCAGCTCGAATAATAAACGCATCAATTAAATCCAATCCTTCACCGGTTTTCAAATTGGTAAACACGAAAGGCCGATCGCCACGCATTTTTTTCGCATCGCGATCCATCACTTCCAACGACGCGCCAACATAGGGTGCCAAATCGATTTTGTTAATCACGAGTAGATCCGAACGTGTGATGCCCGGACCGCCCTTGCGCGGAATCTTGTCGCCCGCCGACACGTCGATGACATAAATAGTCAAATCGGCCAGTTCCGGGCTGAACGTCGCGCTCAAATTATCTCCTCCGCTTTCGACCAACACGAAATCGAGATTGTCCCAGCGTTCGCATAAATCTTCGACCGCGGCCAGATTCATCGACGCATCCTCGCGTATCGCGGTATGCGGACAACCGCCGGTCTCGACTCCAAGAATCCGCTCTTCCGGTAATGCCTGACTACGAATCAAAAACTGCTGATCCTCACGGGTATAAATGTCGTTCGTGACGACCCCGATTTCGAAATCGTCGCGCATGCGTTTGCACAGCGCATCGACCAATGCGGTTTTTCCGGAACCGACCGGACCGCCGATACCGACTCTTAAAACATGTCTATCGCTCATTGTTATTTACCACGCTAAAAAGTTAACTGGATTATTAAGGCTATGTTCGAGTTAATAGTTGAAGTGAATACTACACCAATCACGAAACTTGAAGATTATAGGGTACGCTGCACTTACCACAGCAGTACCATCCGTAGTTTAACGCGCCCTCATGTGTTGCCTTATGCCGACATTAGGTACGCGCAGCGTACCCTACAACTCACTTTGGATTTAGAAGTGCTTCCGATAGTAGCGGGTGTTTTCAACTATTAGCGCATACATAGCCATTATTGATGGAACACGGATGACTCCGATCAATCGGATTTAGAAATTTTTCAAATTCCTATGCTGACTCTTCCCTAAAATTCATTCGTGAATGCCTTTCCGAACAGAACACCATTACCGGCTCAAGAACGAAACAAGCGTGAATACTGCATCTCATGACGACTGCTGGCCAGCGCGAGACCGAACGCACTACCGCCGATATCGTCATCGGCAATCAATAAAGCTCGATCGACTAAATCAGGGAGCATTCGAGCCAGGTCGCCCAACAAGCGCTGGCCAGCTACTTGACCCAACGGCACCAATTTAACTGCACATAAAACCTGGTTTTCTAGCCAACTCCAAACATAACCTAATAACGTATCACGCATTGGTATTTGCCACTGCACGGCTGTCAATGCGAACAGCGCCGCGAGCGTGGCGTCGGGTCGACGTCGCCAATCTCGCGCTTCGTCGATATTCAAGTCGGTCAGCAATCGCGCAAGCGCTTGCCCGGTTTGTCTATCCTCGGATCGAAGTTCGGCGGTCTCGCGATAAGCCGTCAAAGTCCGGCTCCAGCGATGAACATCGTCGATATCTTGGCTCTGCCAAGCAGCATGCAATCGCACCAAAATAGGCAAATCGATACGCGCCAAACCGTTTTCCAACAAACCGGAAAGCCATTCTTCGGCATCTGCGTCGTTTTTGATCAAACCGTCCTCGACCGCGCCTTCGAAACCCTGAGAATAACTGTACATACCGATCGGCAAGCCCGGACTCACTAATTGCATCAGTCTCAGCAAAGCCAGATCAGTGATCATGGCCGTGATAAGCACCGGCTTCCGGCTCGAACGGCAATTCCGCGTGGATCACGGTCAATCCCAAGCCTTCGATCATGTGATCGAGTACATGATCGCTCAAATAACGCAATTCGCCCGGCAAAATTTGCAGCGAGACATGGCGGTTGCCTAAGTGATAACAGGTGCGCGCAAACTGCAATGGTTCGTTGCTGCGCACGACCGACAAAGGTTCGGGCGCAGCGTCGACCAAGACATTGAATCGGTCGGGGCCGGTCAGCACCAACCCCGACCGCAGCAAATGGCTGCGTGGCAAGAACAAGCCGACTTCGACGCCGCCTTCGGTCACGGCATGGAAACGGCATTTTTGCCTCGTTTCGAAAGGGAGTGTTAGGACATCGACGGGAGTCATATCGGAACTAGCAAGTTCGGTAAGTTTCAGCATAATCTTAAAATAGAAAATAACGTTGGGCGAAAGGCAACACGTCCGCAGGCTCGCAGGTGAGTAACATCCCGTCGGCGCGAACTACGTAGGTTTGCGGGTCGACTTCGATGACCGGTTGATAATGATTATGTATCATCGAATGCTTGCCGATCGAACGAGTCCCTCGAGTAACGCCGATGCGCTTACCGAGCCGCAATGTATCGGCCAGCCCAGCGTCGACAGACGCTTGCGACAAAAACATCATCGATGTCGATGCTGCAGCTTGTCCGAACGAACCGAACATCGGCCGGTAATGAACCGGCTGCGGCGTCGGAATCGACGCATTCGGATCGCCCATCGGCGCGGCAGCGATAAAACCGCCTTTCACTATCAAACTGGGCTTGACTCCAAAAAAAGCTGGTTGCCAGAGCACCAGATCGGCTAATTTACCAACTTCGACCGAACCGACCTCATGCGAGATACCATGGCTGATCGCCGGATTGATCGTGTATTTCGCGATATAGCGCTTTATACGGAAATTATCATGGCGCGCATTGTCTCCCGGAAGACTGCCACGCTGCACCTTCATTTTGTGCGCGGTCTGCCAGGTCCGCGTGATCACTTCGCCAACGCGGCCCATCGCCTGTGAATCGGAAGAAATCATCGAAAACGCGCCGAGATCGTGCAGAATGTCCTCGGCCGCGATCGTTTCGCGGCGGATGCGCGATTCGGCGAATGCCACATCCTCCGGTATAGCCGGATCGAGATGATGGCAAACCATCAGCATGTCCAGATGCTCGTCGACGGTATTGATCGTATAGGGACGGGTCGGATTGGTTGACGACGGCAGAACATTGGACTGACCGCAGGCCTTGATGATATCGGGCGCGTGGCCGCCGCCGGCGCCTTCGGTATGGTAAGTATGAATCGTCCGGCCCTTGAATGCGGCGATTGTATCTTCGACGAAACCTGATTCATTCAACGTATCGGTATGGATCGCGACCTGCACGTCGAAACGCTCGGCCACCGACAAACAACAATCGATCGCGACCGGGGTCGTGCCCCAGTCCTCATGCAGTTTCATACCCATCGCGCCGGCGCGGATTTGTTCTTCGAGTGCTTCGGGAAGACTCGCATTGCCTTTGCCGAGCAGTCCGAAATTCATCGGTAAACCGTCCAAGGCCTGTAGCATGCGTTGAATATTCCACGGCCCCGGCGTACAGGTCGTCGCATTGGTGCCGGTCGCAGGACCCGTGCCGCCGCCGAGCATCGTCGTGACGCCGGACATCAGCGCTTCGTCGACCTGCTGCGGACAAATAAAATGAATGTGCGCATCGATGCCGCCGGCGGTTAGTATCTGCCCTTCTCCGGCGATAATCTCTGTGCCGGGACCGATGATGATATCGACGCCATCCTGGACGTCGGGATTGCCTGCCTTACCGATTGCGGCGATACGGCCGTATTTGATACCGACATCGGCCTTGACGATGCCCCAATGATCGACGATCAATGCATTCGTAATGACCAGATCCATCGCGGTTTGTGAGCCGGCTTGGCTTTGTCCCATGCCGTCGCGAATCACCTTGCCGCCGCCGAATTTGACCTCGTCGCCGAAGATCGTCAGGTCTTTCTCGACTTCGAGAAACAATTCGCTATCGGCCAAACGCACGCGGTCGCCGGTGGTCGGACCGAACATATCGACATAAGCCTGTCGGCTCAATTTACTCATGATTGTCCTCCAACGCGCCCATGATTTGCCCGCGAAATCCGTAAATTCTGCGCAACCCGGCAAAAGGCACCAATTGCACTTCTCGTTGCTGGCCGGGTTCGAAGCGCACCGCGGTGCCGGCCGGAATATCGAGCCGATAGCCGCGAGCCTTATCGCGATCGAATTTCAAGGCCGGATTGGTTTCATAAAAATGATAATGCGAGCCGACCTGAATCGGACGGTCGCCGCTGTTCGCGATCGTCAAGCGTATCGCCTTGCGTCCGGCATTTATTTCAAGATCGCCGTCGACTGTAATGATTTCACCAGGAATCATGCTATCTCCTATTCGATCGGATTATGGACCGTGACCAGTTTGGTCCCATCCGGAAAAGTCGCTTCGACCTGCACTTCGGGCAGCATTTCGCAAATACCGTCCATCACGTCTTCTTTGTTCAACAGCGTTCTGCCGTATTCCATCAATTCGGCGACGGTGCGCCCATCCCTAGCGCCTTCCATGATCGCGGCCGAAATATAGGCGACCGCTTCCGGATAATTGAGCTGCAAGCCCCTATCCTTACGCCTTTCGGCCAACAATGCGGCCGTAAAAAGCAGTAATTTGTCTTTTTCGCGTGGTGTCAATTGCATAATTTATCCTTACTGTGAAAGTACGCGAACCGAAGAGAGTGCGGTTGCTCGACTGACAGGCGTCGGTGTGAATGCAGATTTTTGCTCCATGCAAAATCTGCATTCACACCATCCTTGGCGTTCGAGCCGCCGTCGAGCCTATATGGACGTATTTACGGCGTCCTGTCGGGCGAGTAATCGCACCCTCACCTTTGCCCCTCGTACTTTTATTTGCTGGGCAATGTCCGGGCCTTCATGAACGTTAGGTTTCGGATTTGTATTCACGTCGCCCAGATGCGCGGCATACAAGCTTTGCGGCCTACCGTCGCCTCGCGAATCGCAGTCCAGACTTCGTTGAAAAAGTCGCGCAATTTATCGGCTCTGTGATCCAATGCGCGGCAAATCAACAAATCATCGATGCGCGTGACGCCGCGCCCTGGTGCGTCGCCGATCACGTTTCGCACGATCTCCAAAACTTCTGCCGAAGCAGGATAAGCAAACAAGGTTCCGCAAGTCGAATGACGATTCATACCCCAACGTGCCGCGAAGGCTTGCGCGTCGAGGCGCAAACGCTCCAAATAAACCGGCTCGTCTTCCAGCAGTATGCGCCAATTCAACAAGGCTTCACCCAGCTCAAAACCTTCGCCGGATGCGGGACGACCCAATACGATGATTTCCCATGCGATGAAATGCGCGCCGGCATCGATATTGATCGTCGTGGCAGACGTCAGCCGCGCGCCTTCGAAGACGATCGTTTCTTGCGGCAGCCATTCCAAGACCGCATTTTCTTCGATCGTCATCGCGACCGACTGAGACGCGCTGCTGCCTTCACTTCGGTAAAACTTACCGGCGGCCGGCGTCGTGATCAAGGCGTGACTGCCGTGTTCGGCTTTGACTCCTATCGTCAACCGGTCTCCGGCAACGACGCCACCCGGCGGATGCAGCAAATACAGATGACACACATCGCCTTCGGGATAAAACGGCCGCTGCACGGTCAACGGGCCGCGATGAGCCCTGCGCCGTAATACCGTTCTGCTTTCGGTCTTCGTAAAGCCCAGCGACAACTCGGCCTGCCAACCCTGACGCGAATCGATTCCGGCTTCGTTTACCGCGCATCTGTCGCTGTACACCGGCTCAAGCACCGAGCAACAAGGTCAAACCTACCGCTGCACACGATATAGCAACAGCGGCTCGTGTCCATTTCAAAATTACGGGGCTCAGTAAACCTGCCGCCAAGCCTATGCCATGCAACGAGGCGGTTGAAAGCAAAAAGCCCAAGGCATAATGAGTCCGGTCCGCATCGAGACCGATTTCCAATGCATGCACAAAGCCGTGGCTCAATGCGAACAGGGCCGCCACGAAGCAAGCCTGCGTCAACGCAAGGCGCCATTCGCGCAGCACGATAATTCCCGAGACCAGTACCGACAACGCCACCCAAAATTCCGGATAAGCCACCGAAATACCGGCGAATGCCAAACCCGCACCGATAGCCATGGCCGACAAGAAACTCAAGGGCAACAACCAACGCGCCCGCCCTCCCAAACCGAAAGCCCAGAGACCGACCGCAATCATCACGAGCAAGTGATCCGGGCCGAGCAACGGATGAATAAATCCTTCGTCGAACCCATGATCCGCACCGATGCCGAGATGCGCGAATACCGGTATCGGTAATAGAAATATCGAAGCGAATAGCGTGACAGTGTGTTTGTTGTTTATCATCATTTTCACCTTAAGATAGTTGTTTTATCTCGCGCAGAGGCGCTGGGGAGCAGAGTTTTTTCTGGTTCCCACGGTCCTCCGTGGGAACCCATATCGGGGCATATTTACTCGCCCCAGGTCTGTATTACCAAGCCGTAGCATGGGAACGGAGAGCAACATGGTTGTTTTATCTCGCGCAGAGGCATTGGGGCGCAGAGTTTTTTCTGGTTCCCACGGTCCTCCGTGGGAATCCATATCGGGGCATATTTACTCGCCCCAGGTCTGCATTCCCACACCGGAGCGTGAGAACGAGAGCAACCTTCACGGCTCCGAAATCGCGATCTGGGACTTCGCTCCCACAATACGTGCCGATGTGCTTTTACCATCGTCACACCGTCAAATAACGCTTGACCTTCGTTTCGTCCAATTCGTCCATCCCGCCCGACGCGACGCTGCGTCCGCGTTCCAGGATGCAGAAACGATCGGCGACCTTGCACGCGAACGGCAGTTTTTGTTCGACAAGCAGCACCGTGACGCCCATTTCGCGGTTAATTATTTTGATCGCTTCACGCACCTCATTTTTAACCTCGGCAGTCTCCTTGACTAACGACGTTTTAATACCTTTTGCCTTATTAAGACGAATGATCACGTCGCCGATTTCGCTGACAATGTTCGGCTGTATACCTTCGGTCGGCTCGTCCAGAATCAGCAATCTCGGATTGAGCACCAAGGCCCGCCCGATTGCCAATTGCTGCTGTTGGCCGCCGGACAGATCGCCGCCGCGCCGCCCTAACATCTGCTTGAGCACCGGGAATATCTCGAAAATATGCTCCGGAATTTTTTTAATACCCTGTCTACGCGCCGCGCGCAAACCGATTTTCAGATTTTCCTCGACCGTCAGTAGCGGAAAAATTTCACGGCCTTGCGGCACAAAACCGATGCCGAGTTCGGCGCGTTGCTCGGGTTTTAGCGGCGCGAGATCGACGCCGTCGAATAACATTTCGCCGCTGCGCACCGGAATCAAACCCATGATGCATTTCAGCAAGGTCGTTTTACCGACGCCGTTGCGCCCCATCAGGCAGACGCAGCCGCCTTCCGGCACCGACAGCTGTAAATCCCACAACGTGTGGCTATCGCGGTAATATTGATTCAATGAATTGATGTTCAGCATTAGTCCCCCAGATACACTTGAATCACGCGAGGGTCATTTTGTACTTCGTCCATCGTGCCCTCGGTCAATACCGAACCTTCATGCAATACTGTGACCTTGCGTGCGATCGACCGCACGAATTCCATGTCGTGCTCGACCACGACGATCGAATGCTTGCCTTGCAACGACAGCAGCAATTCGGCAGTGCGGTCGATTTCCTGATGAGTCATGCCGGCAACCGGTTCGTCGACCAACATCACTTTCGGCTCCTGCATCAACAACATGCCGATCTCAAGCCATTGCTTTTGTCCATGCGACAAGATCCCGGCTTGTTGTTTGCGATGTTCGGTCAGCCCGATTGACGTCAACACCTCTTCGATACGGTCGCGCTGCTCGCCGTTAAGCTTTGCGAAAAGCGCGGGCCAGGCGCCCTTGTCCGCCTTCATCGCCAATTCCAAATTTTCGAATACGCTCAAATTTTCGAACACGCTCGGCTTTTGAAACTTGCGGCAAATGCCGGCCTGCGCGATTGCCGGCTCGTCCATTTCGAGCAAATCGATGGTTTGACCGAAAAATACCGAACCGCTATCGGGTTTCGTTTTGCCGGTAATCACATCCATCAGTGTCGTCTTGCCGGCTCCATTCGGTCCGATCAGGCAACGCAATTCACCGTTATCTATGTATAAAGACAAATTGTTCAAGGCCTTGAAGCCGTCGAAACTAACGCTGACATCCTCAAGATAAAGTATCGTTTTGTGCGACACGTCGAGTTCACCGGGCCTAACCGGTCTCCTGACAATATCGAAGGTTTTATAACGATCGATCAAAGGCTTGGTCATGTCTGCGTCTCCCGACCTTTCTTAAGCAACAAACCTGCCAAGCCATTTGGCATGAATACCGTAACGAGAACGAAAGTCGCGCCCAATGTGAATAACCAAATTTCCGGAAGCAAGCCGGTCAACACCGTTTTACCGTAATTGACCAGCATCGCGCCGATGATCGCGCCGTACAGCGTTCCTCGCCCCCCGATTGCAACCCAAACGACGATCTCCAACGAGTTCAACGGCGAAAATTCGCTCGGATTGATGATGCCGACTTGCGGCACGTACAATGCACCGGCAATTCCGGCCAGCATCGCCGCGAACACAAATATCCATAGCTTGAACATTTCGACCCGGTAGCCCAAAAAACGCACGCGCGCCTCGTGATCGCGCACCGCAGTCACGACACGACCTAGTTTGGTGCAAGAGATCCATCTTGACAGCAAAAATGCACCAATTAAGGCAAGTCCGGAAATCATGAATAGTGCGACCCTGACAGCTTCGGATTGTATGTTGAAACCCAGGATGTCCTTGAAGTCGGTCAAGCCGTTGTTGCCGCCGAAGCCCATTTCATTGCGAAAAAACGCCAACATCAATGCATAAGTCAAAGCCTGCGTAATAATCGACAAATAAACGCCGGTCACTCTCGAACGGAATGCGAGCCAGCCGAACACGAACGCCAACACACCCGGCGCCAAAAGCACCATCGGCAGCGCGAACCAGAATTGATCGAAACCGTACCAGTACCACGGCAGTTCTTTCCAGTCTAAAAACACCATGAAATCTGGCAAAACCGGATCGCCGTAGACGCCTCGCTCACCAATTTGGTGCATCAAATACATCCCCATCGCATAACCGCCCAAGGCAAAAAAGGCGCCATGACCGAGCGCAAGAATACCGCAATACCCCCAAACCAAGTCGAGCGACAAGCCCAGCAACGCAAAGGTCAAATACTTACCGAGCAAAGAAACGGTATAAGCGGAAAAATGCAGCGCCGAAGCACTTGGCAAAATCGCGTTGCAGAGCGGAACCAGCACGATCAGCGCGATCAACAAAAACAGCACGACATTCGCCGTCTTGTCGTTACTTAAAAACAGGCTCTTCATGCTCATGCCTCCGCCGCTCGGCCTTTCTGCGGAAACAATCCGCGCGGGCGTTTTTGAATAAACAGAATGATGAACACCAAAACCAAAATCTTCGCGAGCACCGCGCCGGCATGCGGTTCGAGCATCTTGTTGGCAATACCGAGCGAGAACCCGGCGACCAAAGTTCCCCAAAGATTGCCGACACCGCCGAAGACGACGACCATGAACGAATCGACGATATAGCTCTGACCCAAATTCGGTCCGACATTGGTGATCTGACTCAACGCGACGCCCGCGACACCGGCGATGCCCGAGCCCAAACCGAAGGTCATTGCATCAACCCGCGCGGTCGGTATACCCATCGCTTTGGCCATGTTACGGTTTTGCGCAACGGCTCTGACTTCGAGGCCGAGCCGTGTCTTCTTAAGAATTTGCAATAGCGCCGCGAACACCAGTAAACAAAACAGCACGATGTAAAAACGATTCCAAGTCAGGGACAGAAAATCGTTAATCTGCCACGAACCGCTCATCCATTCCGGCGTCGTGACGCTACGGTTTAGCGGCGAAAAAATCGAACGCACCGTTTGCTGTAAAAACAGACTGATGCCGAAAGTCGCCAGCAAGGTTTCGAGCGGACGCCCATATAAAAACCGGATGATACCGCGTTCGATCGCGACGCCGACCAAAGCCGAAATCATAAACGCCGCAGGAATCGCCAGAATCACCGACAGACCGATATGATTTGGCATGATCTGTTGCATCACATAGGTCGTATAAGCGCCGAGCATCATCAACTCGCCGTGCGCCATGTTGATCACACCCATCACGCCGAAGGTAATCGCCAAACCGATCGCAGCCAGCACCAGCACAGCGCCGAGACTCAATCCGAAGAATACTGTTTCGACGCTGTTGTAAAACTGCAGCCGGGCGTCGATTTTTTTCAGCGCAGCCTGGGCTATTTTCCTAACTTCGTTATCCGCTTCGATGAAATTGCCGGCGTTATCCTTTTCGATTAGCACACTCAGCCGGTTATAGGCCTCGAGGCTGTTGTATTCCTTCAAAGTGTCCATCGCGTTCAGGCGGACCGATTTATCGCTATTTTGCAGATCGTTTAGTGCAAAAATCAGGCGCATCGACGAGAGCACGTCTTCGTCTGTTTCGGTCGACTCGTACTCCTTCAACAATTCCAGCGTTTTTGCATCGGCAGTCTTGACCATCGCATTGACCGCAAAGAGCCTCACCGAAGCATCATCCGATTGCAATTGAAGAATAGATATTTTCTTGCGTAGCTTGGTGCGCAAGCTGTTGGTGATGTTGACTTTCGACAACTCCGAGCGCTCGACAAGACCTAAATCGGCTTCGGTCGATGCATCGGCGATCCGGTAGTCTTGGCCGCTTTCGGTAGCGACGACCGCCGTTTTCTTATCGCGCAAAGCATATAAGCGGCCATCCAACAAGGCTTCCAAAATCGGTAAAGACCTGGGATGTCCGGTCACGCTCAGATGTTCAATCGCCTGCTCGCGATCTTTCATGCTGCCGATAAGCAAGCGCGATAGCGCATCGGCAAATGGATCGAGAACGGTTTCGGCTTGTTGTTCTGAAACTTCTTGACTGTCAGCCGTTTCAGCGGTCGACTCATCCAACGCAATAGCGGGCCGGACGCATAGCACCAAAAAGGCCAATAACGACATACGCCATGTGAATGAATTCGCTTTCATAAGGGTTCCTAAAATGACTAATCGATCATAGGGTAACTATTCAGTCTCTCGGCAATTCTCGTTCCCATGCTCTGCGTGGGAATACCTGATTACCGCTCAAGAGGTTCGAGACGCTAGAGCGTCTCAGTCTTCGTTCCCACGCTGGAACGTGGGAACGATAGGGGTGAAAATTACATCGGAGGGGGCACATCGCACGCCCCTGCAAACGGTACGCAGTGCCCAGTGCGCTTAAATTCGTACCCTACTCTCTACTTAAGCACTGACTGGTCAATAATTTTGCCCGGAACACTTTTTGGTTTCGGTATTGAAGTTGCCGCATAGGATCGGTGGAGTCCAATCGGCAATGATCGGCTTGCTCTCCGGCAGAAAATCCGACCAGGCATCGCCCGGAACCAATTTATTGGTTTGCCAAACGGTCAAAAACTGGCCGTTGTCTTGTATCTCCCCGATCAATACCGGCTTGGTGATGTGATGGTTCGGTAGCATTTTTGAAATACCGCCGGTCAAGTTCGGAGCCTCGACGCCGATGATCGCCTTTTGCACGGCATCCGGGTCGATCGTTCCGGCCTTTTCGACCGCTTTGACCCACATATTGAAACCGATATAGTGCGCTTCCATCGGATCGTTGGTCACGCGTTTCGGGTTCTTGATAAACTCGTGCCATTGCTTGATAAAGGCAGCGTTCTTGGTTGTATCGACACTCATGAAATAATTCCAGGCCGCCAGATGGCCGACCAACGGTTTGGTATCGATGCCGGACAACTCCTCTTCGCCGACCGAGAACGCCACGACAGGAATATCCTCGGCGGAAATACCCTGGTTGCCCAATTCTTTATAGAAAGGAATGTTGGCATCGCCATTGATTGTCGATACAACCGCCGTTTTCTTACCCGCTGAACCGAATTTCTTAATATCCGAAACGATACTTTGCCAATCAGAATGACCGAACGGTGTGTAATTGATCATAATGTCCTTTTCGTCGACGCCTTTAGATTTCAGATAGGCTTCGAGAATTTTATTGGTCGTGCGCGGATAAACATAATCGGTACCCGCCAACACCCAGCGTTCGGCGCCGAAATCGTTCATCAGATAATCGACCGCCGGAATCGCCTGTTGATTCGGCGCGGCGCCGGTGTAGAACACGTTTTTCGATGATTCCTCGCCTTCGTACTGCACCGGATAGAACAACAGGCCATTCAATTCCTCGACGACCGGCAGCACAGATTTGCGCGACACCGACGTCCAGCAACCGAAGATCGCCGCGACCTTGTCCTTGGTCAAGAGTTCACGTGCTTTTTCGGCGAACAGCGGCCAGTTCGAGGCCGGGTCGACGACGACCGGTTCGAGTTTCTTGCCGAGCAAGCCGCCTTTTTTGTTCTGTTCCTCGATCAACATCAGCATCGTATCCTTGAGGGTCGTTTCGCTAATCGCCATCGTGCCCGACAATGAATGCAAGACGCCGACTTTGATCGTTTCCTCGGCGGAAGCGGTCGGAGCCGTAACCGAAAAAAACGATGCAACGGCCGCAATGCTCAATAATTTAAGATTTTTCGATAGTTTCTTCATAGTCTGTTCCCGAGGTAATTGAAATTAGATTTGGTATTGGAAACCAAGAAGGAAGGCATTGGTTTGGTCGCCTGTCGCATCGTCCCTATAATTGAGCCCCTTAGTCATCAAATCGCCGTATTGCCAACTTAAACCGATCCGTGCGTTATGTCCGTCAATGACATAATTCACACCGGCCTCGAACATATTCCGGTCCGGGCTACTTTTCGGCATGACGTTGACATAACGAACGAAGGGTTGAAATTGGCCGATACCGATTGTTTGCGGAAATAAATACATGCCGCTCACGTCGTAAGCATTGCCTTCGAACATTGCAAACCCGCCCCCTGTTTTTCGGCTGGCCATGCTGTAACCATTGATTCCGTAGTTCTTGTATTCGCCGTTCAGAGTAACGACACCGCCGTTCCCCAATACTTTTTCGAGCAATAAATCGATTGCCGTGCCCCTGAAATTACCGGCATCGCCAACTACACCGACGCCGTCTTCCTGATATTGATTGGATACCGCCAAGGTCAGAATGTCTCCACCCTTGCCGTAATAAGTACCCGATGTGTAATAACCGGGATTTTTTTCGACTTCCCAGAAATTGAAAGCCAATCGTTGTGCATAGAGCAGATTGTCATCCTTGTTCGCGCCGCCTCTTAGCCCTTGAAAAATACCTAACGCGTATTGAATGCGGCCGTCCCAAACCGAACCCCAAAACGTCACACCGTCGTCACGGCCGAAAGAACCCGCAGATGTCCCGTCGTTACGTATCGTCGTGTTGAAATCGGCCGGCTCGAACGGAGTACCGCTGATCCGGTCGCCGGTGACATAAATACTATGCACGGCACTATAAAACGGTCCATTCATTTCGCGGCGTTCGGCCGGTACGAGCATGCGCCCGACCCACAAATTCGCCATCGGATGAAATTCGAATTTACCGATGGCATCTAACAATCGAAGTTCACCGCCATTGTTACAAGTTTGACATTCCGAGTTGATTTCCAGCTTGATATACTCGTGAATCTGCGCATTCAGATACAGTCGCATGTTGTCGACGAAAAAGTCGTTCGACCAATTGCCGTCCGCAACTGACTCGACCGAGGTAAAGCTTGTCCTTAAACCGGCGCCGAGACTCAACCATTTAGTTTCGTCGATTTTAAAAGTCGCTCCTGCTTGCGATTCCTGCACATGACTTAACGATAACGCCGCAAATAGCAGATACGTCAAAAAACCGTGTTTTCGCTTGTGACTGGCTAGCTTGTAAACAGTCTTCATGATCATTCCCCCAAAGAGTCAAAAAATGCACCGGTTTATACCGGCGCAGCCGAATATGGCTGTAATCGATTATTCTTTGGCGGAAACATTTGAACAATCAGTCAAATGACTCATTAGTTAAATGACGTATAGGGGTGAAAACCAAATTATTCCTTGTCGCTTTAGGAATATAATCCATTGATAAAATTTATTATTTTTATAGAAATCATTAATCTAGAAAAGCTACATGACTACTATAACTTTCGCACTTCAAATTTCGGCAGTGCCGGAGGAGGAGTCGGGGTGCTCGGCCCCTCACCTATTGCTAGGTGAGGGACTGGCATAGAGTCTATATGGACGTATTCATCCAGCACCTAAATTCCATAACCCATTGGCCATGGTTAATTGTCTTGGATAATTCATCCAGCACCTAAATAAGCTATGATTTTGAATCATTGCCAAAGACCTATGGAATCTAGGTGCTGGGTTTATGGCGTCCTTTGACGGGCACCCCGACGCCGAATTTTCATCTACGATGAGTATACAATTGCAGTTATGACATCCAAGAAGTGATTTTAATGCGTTTGTCCTGTACAAACTTTGGCTGAACGAGACAATTCCAACCGATGCCGTTTATAATCCATTCGACTTCTCGAGTTTATCGCCTATAACAACCAGGTTTAATAACCGATGAAAACCATCCTCGTGACCGGCGCCACCGGACAAATCGGGTCGGAATTGACGCCAGCTCTCAGACAGCGATACGGAAATGACTCCATCATTGCCGCCGGTCACCGTAAGCAACCCGATGCCGATTTAACGAACGCAGGCCCCTATTGCCGGTTGAACATTGAAGACATCGCGGCGTTGGCTCGAATTGTCGAGGACTATCGCATCGATACGATTATTCACCTCGCTTCGTTATTGTCCGCAGTTGCCGAAACGGACCCGCAAAGAGCATGGTCGGTCAATATCGATGGCTTGTTCAATATTTTGGAAATCGCCCGTCAAAACGCTTGCTCGGTATTTTTTCCCAGCTCGATAGGCGCCTTCGGCCCTAACACACCGACTTTCGATACGCCTCAGGATACGATACAACGACCAAATACGTTGTACGGTATCGGCAAGGTAACCGGCGAGTTACTGTGCGATTATTATCACAAGCGCTATAACCTTGACACTCGGGGACTTAGATTTCCGGGATTGATTTCCTATAAAACGCCGCCCGGCGGCGGCACGACCGATTACGCAGTCGAAATATTCAACGCTGCCGTTCGATGGCAACACTACACATGCTATCTAAAACCTGATACGCAATTGGATATGATGTACATGCCGGATGCGATTGATGCGATTTGGCAGTTAATGACAGCCGATCCCAAACGCTTAATCCACCGCAATGCCTACAATGTGACCGCGATGAGTTTCACGCCTGAGCAACTGGCAGCAGAAATTCGCCGGCATATTCCCGATTTCAAAATGAGCTATAAAATCGACCCGCTTAGACAAGTCATAGCGGACTCTTGGCCACGCCACATGGATGATAGCGCCGCCCGGCAAGAATGGGGTTGGCAAGCGCGATACGACCTAGCAACAATGGTCAAGGACATGCTTGAGCATATAACCGAATAAACCGATAATGCCGTTTCAATAAACCAAACACCTATTCACCATTCACTACTTACTGCTTACCGCTTACCACTAACTGCTTACTATTCCCCAATCACTACCCGCTAAAAGAGGTCATCATGACACTTGCCAAACTCGACACACAGTTAAGGGACCGACTCTCCGCGATGCAAGCCAAAGGTATCTCAAAAGGCAAGGAAAAAATCATCACCGGCTTCAAACCTGCCGAAAACAGCCTCGGCCCCAGGGTATTGCTTCAGAATTACCCGGATCGGACTTTCTTGAGAATGAATGCCAATGCCTACCTGGGTCTATCGAACCATCCCGCTGTCATTGCCGCCGAATCGAAAGCCGCCGAAACCTTCGGAGCGGGTCCCGGCGCGGTGAGGTTTATCTCCGGCACCTATCAACCTCATATCGACTTGGAAAATCGCCTGGCCGAATTTCACGATCGTCACTCGGCCATGCTATTCAGCGCGGCCTATGCGGCTATGATCGGCATCTTACCGGCGCTGATCGATGAAGACACGCTAGTTGTCAGCGATGCACTCAATCATAACTGCATCATCAATGCGATTCGTTTGGCAAAAACGGCGCGAAAAGCGGTTTATCCGCATTTGGACTTAGCCGAGCTTGAACGCATACTGATCGATAACAAAGGCCAAGCGGAACGAGTAATCATCGTCACCGACGGCGTCTTCAGTATGCGCGGCGACCATGCACAGCTGGATAAAATCGACGCGATACGCCGAAAACACGAAACCGATTACAAACAAGGAATTTTGACGGTAGTCGACGATTCGCACGGCATCGGCGCGCTCGGATCGTCCGGGCGCGGCACCGAGGAAATCACTGCAAGCCAAGCGGACATCTTGATTGCAACACTGGGCAAAGCGCTCGGCGTCAACGGCGGCTATGCGGTGTCCAGCCGGACCGTAATCGACTATTTAAGGGAAACATCGGCGAGCTATATTTATTCCAATCCGATTACTCCTCCGGAAGCGGCGGCAGCTTTAGCCGCATTGAATATACTGGACAGCACCGAAGGCAAGGACTTGCTTAACCATATAAAAACGCTAGCTTTAAGGCTAAGGAACGGATTGACCGGTTTGGGATTCGAAACCTTACCCGGAGCACACCCGATAGTACCGATCCTAGTTAGAAATACCGACAAAACCACGGCCTTGGTAGAACATTGCTTCGAGCACGACATTTTGGTTACCGGCTTGAATTACCCAGTTGTCGCAAAAGGCGAACAAGAAATCCGGCTACAAATTTCCGCGACCCACACAGAAAAAGACATCTATTATTTTTTGGATGTTCTAAGCCAGTTTAAGCATTAACCTAGAAAAAGCATTTCAGAATGAATTTCATGACGAATAAGAAGTTAATTCAATGACTTATTATTTCTATGTAAATCATTTTTGCTCTCCCACTCCTTTTTGATTGAAAAACCGTCTAAGAAAAAAGGTATGGGATGTGTTTATCGAGAACAGCCGTGAACCCACCACCTAAATTCCATAGGTTATTGGCAATGATTCAAAATCATGGCTTATTTAGGTGCGGGGCCTTTCAATCGATCAATCGGGCCCTTCCAAAATAGGGAAGTTATTTTTGAAATAATCCTAAGTAGGTACTTCCATGTACCTGATCTTGACTTTTACGAGGTTCTAATTTTTTTTCTGTTTTTTTATGATGACTTTATCGTCGATGATCAAATCAGAAATACCGCCGATCTCGATCCGCAACGTGCAAGAAGCGTTTTTGAATGCATCGGTTTCACCTTGATAGTTATAAGTTACGTAAGACTCCTTGTCGCTTTTCGTCTCGGATGGAAAAAATACTTGCTCGCCGGTTTCCTTCATGATCGCGGCCGGACATTTTTTAGATGCCATTTCCTGCATCGCGACATAAGACCTAATCATCGCTGCCGACTCTTTGTCCTCGACGGATTCTTGTTTGCTGACTCCCACGACAATAAATCCGGCGACAAAAACACCGATAACCGCAAATACAATTTTAGTTGTTTCAGACATAGCGCCCTCTAGGTTGTTTATTTTTATAAGTATGATACCGAAAACATTTCAAAACATTCGGTAATACCCTGTGAATTCTATGCTAATACGCTGATCTCGGCAACGCTTAGAGTCGTTTAAAACTCAACTCCCTGCTCTGCCTTGATACCCTGGGTATACGCATGTTTAACCAGCGTCATATGGGTCACAGTATCGGCAACTTCAATGACCTCCGGCGCGGCATTGCGCCCAGTCAGCACTAAATGCATCCAGGACGGCTTCTCATTTTTAATGAACTCGGCAATTTCTTGTCCGGTGATCCATTGATAACCGCAGCAATAATTAATTTCATCGAGCAATACGAAATCATAGGCTTCAGACTTAATTTTTTCCTTGCTGAACTCCCAAATCGAGCGGCTGGTTTTAATATCCTGCTCAGGATTTTTCGTATCCCAAGTAAAGCCGTCGCCCAAAGCATGCCATTCGATATTGTCGAAACGCTCCGCGGCTTTGTGTTCGCCCGTTTGCCATTGTCCTTTAATATATTGAATCACGCAGACCTTCATGCCCCAGCCGGCTGCGCGAAACACCATACCCAAGGCGCTCGAAGACTTACCCTTCCCTTCGCCGGTATTGACCAACACCAAACCACGGCGCTTATCTCTCGCTTTCATCCAATCTCCTTAACAAGTTATCAAATGTCGGGCAGATTAGCACCTTCATTCGTGAACGCAAGTATAATTAGTCCTTCCACATCAAAACTATTATCTCGATTCATAAAGGGCTTTAACTGTATTGAATTCCTCCCTTTATACTCAAAAAATGGCTAACTTCATGAAGGTATGGGGTGTGGCTAGCGAGGATGTCGGCAGCAGGGCAGATTTTTGCTCCTGCAAAATCTGCATTCAAGCCATCCTTGGCGTTCGAGCGCTGCTGTCAAACCCCTATGGCGGTCCTCGATAGACACATCTCTTACCTGTTATTCTTAGACGGTTTTTCAATCAAAAGGGAGTAATATAATAAATGCAATACCACGCGGGTCGAGATAAATTTTTTTATCGATAGGATTACATGATGAACAAAACCATACCCATTCTGATTTTCGGCTACGGCAACCTCAGCCGGGGCGACGATGCACTCGGCCCATTACTGCTGGAAATAATTCAGAATCGAATAGAACCGGGTTCCGTCGAAATTTTGAACGACTTTCAATTACAGGTCGAACATGCTCTCGATCTTGAAGACCGGAATCTGGTGTTGTTTATCGATGCATCAGTCGCCTGCAAAGGCGCATTCGATTTCAGGGAGCTCAAGCCCGCCCATGACAAGAGCTACACTACGCATGCGATGAGCCCGGCCGCCGTGCTGCAAGTTTATCAAACCATCAAACACCAAAACCCTCCGCCGTGCTTCTTGTTGAGCATTCAAGGCGAACAATTTGAATTAGGTAGCGCTTTAAGTCCGAAAGCGCGGGAAAATTTAAAACGGGCCGGGCATTATGCCGAACAATTATTAAAACAGCCGGATGTCGAAATTTGGCGCGAGTTAGCCGAAAAAGCGTTTGACCATGAAACATAAGAGATAGGTACGCATCCAGCATCTAAATTTCGGAGCTTCTTGACGATGATTCCCGTATTAAGCCCCAATCGTGCGCACGCTGCTGCCGGTTCTGGAGCCGATGACATCGAGCCTTAGCGCCATTTGCTCCTTCAATTCGGTCACATGCGAGATGATACCGATCATTCTGCCTGAGGCCTGCAAATCGATCAGCGTTCTAATCGCCAAATCCAGCGACTCGGGATCGAGACTGCCGAAACCCTCGTCGATAAATAAGGTATCGAGCTTGATGCCGCCGGCATAGGACTGCACGACATCCGACAAGCCCAGCGCCAACGCTAGGGCCGCCATGAACGATTCGCCGCCCGACAAGGTCGCGACCGGACGGTTTTTACCGGTATAGGCATCTTCGACTTCCATCTCCAAGCCTGACGCTTTGTTGCCTTTGGCTCGGTCTTCCTTACGCACCATTCGGTAACGGCCTTTGCTCATCAGAGTCAAGCGTTCGGACGCCTGAATCAGCACATCGTCGAGCAACACGCTCAATACGAAACGCTGTAGGCTGATCTTATCGCCGGTCTGACCATTGGCGACATCGCTAAGCGTGCCGTACACTTCGTAACGCGCCTCGAGCTCGGCTTGCGTGACGCGGGCCTGGGTTAATTTGCCTTTGACGCGGACCAACTGATTAACGCGCTCTTCGAGTTTACGCCAGCTTTCCTCGACTTTTCGGTACCATGCGGTCTGTTCGGTCAGTTGCCCTTCGATCGCTTCCATGTCGGGTGGGGCATGTCCTGCCAAATCGGCTTGGAGTTGCTTAACGACTTCTTGCAAGCCGACCAGTTCGTCTCGATAGGCTTCGATTTCGGCTTTGAGGCTATGCTGTTCGGGGTCGGCCATCAACGCTGAATGAAATGCGTCAGCATCGGCAAAAGCGCTGCGTGCGAGCGCATCGCGCCATTGCGCTTCGGCCTCGCTATACTGGCTTTCAAGCGTCTCGCGCTGCTGTTGTAAGGACTCCAGTTTGCTGCTTGCCTTGTCTAGTTCCGAGTGTTTTGCGGCATAGTCGGCTTCCGCTTGAGTCAATGCATCGCTCAATGCCGTGATACGCCGATTCAACTGAGACAAAGCTTGTTCAAGCGCTTTCGGCTCCCGATAGTCTTCAGGTATTAATTTTTCCAACTGTTCCGAGTTAGATCGGGCTTGTATGAACTGTTCGTTGACGCTAGCGGCACTTGCTTCAAGCTCGGCAAGCGTTTCGGTCATGCTTGAGAGCAATCCTTTGATCGTATCGATTCGCGCGCCTAAGGTCTTTTGTTGCGCTTGCCGCTCAACGAGTCGATCGACAGTCTCGCTTACGTTAGCGAACGTATCGACAAGCGCTTGCAAGGGTTGTTCGGCCAGTTGTTCTAATTGCCGCGCCAATTGTTCGATATCTTTTCGATTGACAGCCAACTCATTCAACGCGGCATCCCATTTTTCCTTGGCGTTTTGCATCTGGTTACGCGCTTGATTTTCATCGGCGCGCGCCTGATCGACTTGCAGCTTGGTCACGAGCGCCTCGTCATTTGCCGCTACCGCCGGCTTCGGATGTTCTATACTGCCGCAAACCGGGCAAGGCTGCCCGCCTTGCAGTGCTTCGGCCAATAACGCGGCCTGTCCGAGATGCCAATGCATCTCGATTTGACGGGCTTCTTTTTCAAGCGCGTCGTAGGCGGCTTTTTGCGTTTCGAAGGCCGCGGCAAGCTTGCTCTCGTTGTGCCGTAAGCGCGTTTGCTCGTTACGCAGATCTTCCAACTGTTGACGCTGCTGGAGATTGCGGCGTTGCGCCTCCCATTCGATCCGCATCGTCGCGAGCGATTCCAATTCGCGACTGATTTCGACAAAAGCCTTGTCTTTGTCCGCCAATTCGTTAATCAACGCTTGTTGTTCGAGTTTTCGAGCATCGAATGCTTTTCTCGCGGCGGTTAACTCTTTTTGGCGATTTTGAAGCGTCACCCTGGCCTCGGCCAGCTCCGCAATCCGGTCTCGATATTGCTGAAGTTCAATGCGCTTATGCTTCAACGCCTCGACCTCGGAGTAAGCCTGTTTAGCGGCATCGACGTTTTGTTTGGCTTCTAGCTCGATTGCAGCGGCTAATTGGAGCGCTGTTTGGCTGGTTTGAATCTGCTCGAGTAATTTTGCCTTCTCTTTTGTCTTGGCCCGATAATTATCGTAGAAATACCGAATTTTTTCAGCTTGCAACGCGCTGTCGAGCCGATGCTGTTGCTTATCGATTTCCGGTTTTTGTGCGGCCTTGTCGGACAGCGCTTTTTGCTTGGTGTCGAGATTATCGAAACTTTGTTTCAATGCTTGCGCTTGCTCTCTGACGCGCGCGGCCTGAAGCATTTTCTGATTGGCTTGTTGCTTCTCCTCCGAAGCGGCAGCAAGTTCGGGTTGCAGAGCCTCGAGCGCTTCATCGACTTCTGCTTCGGATGCCATTTCGGCGCCGTGCAAAATCCCTTTGATCTGGTTTCGATGCCGTTCGACTTCTTGGCGAATACCAGCCGCTTGATTTTTTAACGCTTCTTCGATGCGTTTGTAAATTCCGGTTCGAAATAGCTGCCCGAAAATTTGTTCCCGCTCTTTCGAATCGGCCATTAGCAATTCGCGGAATTTTCCTTGCGGCAATACCATGACTTGACGAAATTGTTCAACATCCAAACCGATCAATCGTTTGACTTCGTTCGTCGCATCGGTCACGCTTTTGGCAACGATGAGCTTGCCTTCGTCGGTGCCGTCGAGTTGCCACAACTGGGCTTCGGCCTGTTGCGTCGTGGTACCTTCGCCCTTGCTCTTAGGCCGCTCTTGAACAGGAATGCGGCGAATACGGTAGTTTTCAGTCCCCAGATTGAAATCCAATATCGCTTCGGTCAGCATGTTAATATCGGCATGATCGCAACGCATCTGCGACGGCTCTCGCTCCGCGCCAGTAGTTTGACCATACAACGCAAAACAAATCGCATCCAAGATCGAGCTTTTGCCGGAACCGGTCGGGCCGTTGATCAAAAACAAAGGGCTGGACCCAAGCAAACGAAAGTCGATGCTTTCGTTTCCGGCAAACGGTCCGAATGCCTGAATCGTCAGTTTTACTGGCTTCATGCACGATCACCGTCTTGTTTATGAATAAGCGAAATCGTATGACGAATCGCCTCATCTTGTACGGGCGTTAATGTGCTACCGAAGACTTGCTCGAAGAAGTCCCGAAACATTTCCAACTCGCCCCGTTTGAGTTTATCGCGATTGACTTGTCGCTCGCCGGTTTCCAGCATGCCCGGTTTTTCCAAATGCAAGACATTCGGGTAAACTTCTCGCAATTTCCCGATAGGATCGAGAATCGCGTGCCGGTCTGTCAGTCTAATCAGTAAATAGTCGTCATTGTTCGGGTCGGTCTCGCCTTGTGCCAAAATCGTTTTCAATTCGCCTTCAATCGTCCGCATATCGCGTTGCGGCTGTAAATCTAGATGCGCGGTCGATTTTAGACCGTCAACATCCAACTCGATCAAGGTTACCCCTTTCTGTTGCCTTTGTTCCGAAAAGCTATATTTGAGAATCGATCCGGAATAACGAATATGCTCCTTGCCTTTATACTGCGGGCTGTGCAGATGCCCGAGCGCGACATAATCGAAATCTGCAAACGGCTCGTAATTGACCCGGTCCGCGCCGCCGATCGACAAAGGCCTTTCGGATTCGGACGCTTCGGCGCCGTCGATGAAGCAATGGCTTATTAATACATTTGGAGTTTGATCCGATGCTGCCGCCTTGATTTGTTCGACCAGAAAAGCGTGCGCTTGGTCATGAGTGGATACGTCGACGCCGAAGTGATTGCGCACCGACTCGGGATCGTTATAAGGGATTCCATAGAAGCAAACCGGGCCGGCTTTGCCTTGCAAGATCACAGGCTCAGTGATTTGCGTCAATTCGCCGATGATATGAAGACCCGCTCGGCTCAGTTGCCTGGAACCGAATCGCAGCCGTTCGGCTCCATCATGATTACCCGGAATCATGATGACCGGAACCTCCAGATCGTTACAGATGGTATTGAGCACCTCATCAAGCAATTGCACGGCCGATGCCGGGGGAACCGAGCGGTCATAGATATCGCCGGCAATGATTAGCGCATCGACCGACTCGCGCCTAATATAATCGATCAGTTGTTCGAGAACATAACGTTGATCATCGAGCAACGAAACATTGTGAAACTGCCGGCCGACATGCCAATCCGATGTGTGTATGAATTTCAAAAAAACTCCTGAGTTATTTCTCTCGGGCTAAAATTAGTTAGCAGTTAGCAGTTAGCAGTTAGCAGTTAGCAGTTAGCAGTTAGCAGTTAGCAGTGAAATGATAAGCCGAACTTTTTGGCTATTCTACCTTAGAGGCTCACAACTTACCCTTAACGCTATCGCCGATGCGACTCCCTTTATACTCAAAAAGTGGTTAACTTTATAAAGGTATGGGGTGTGGCTAGCGAGGATGTCGGCAGCAGGGAGCTGCCGTCAAGCCCCATGGACGGGTTCACGGCGGTCCTCGATAGACACATCCCATGCCTTTTATTCTTAGACGGTTTTTCAATCAAAAGGGTGTAAGCTATATTAACCTAACAAAAGATGCCTTAACCAACGACAGTCAATTTGCCCAGGATTCATTCTATGAACGACCCGTCAGCGGACGCAAAAATCCAGCCCGTATTACTGCTCGTCGACGATGAGCAGAATATACTCAAGGCGTTAAAGCGCTTGTTCCGTTCCTGCAACTATACGATTCATACCGCTGAAAACGGTTCGGAAGGCTTGGCGCTATTAAACCAAGATCCAGTCGACTTGATCCTGTCCGACATGCGCATGCCGAAAATGGACGGCGCAGAATTTCTAGCCAAGGCGGCCGAGCAATGGCCGGAAACGGTGCGTATTTTGTTGACCGGTTATGCCGACATCGAATCGACGATCGCAGCTGTCAATAAAGGCAAGATATACAGCTACTGCAGTAAGCCTTGGGACGATAACGAGCTCAAGATACTGGTGCATAATGCGTTGGAGCAAAAATTCATTCGCGATGAACGTAACCGCTTATTCGCCATTGTTCAGAATCAAAACGAACAACTCAAGGAACTCAATGCTCACCTCGAAGAGAAGGTTGAACAAAGAACCGGGCAATTGAAAAAATCGTTGGCACAAATCGACAAAGCCAACAAAGCCTTAAAAAAACAATATGCCGACTCGATTAAAACCTTTGCCCGAATTATCGAAATGCGGCCCGGCATCAAAAGCGGTCATGCCAAATTTATTGCGGAAAATGGCCGAAACATAGCGCGGCTCATGCAATTGAGCGATGAAGACATCAACAACGTGATGTATGCCGGACTGCTCTTGCAAATCGGCAAAATGAGCTTACCCGACGAGCTATTGAAACAGCCGCTGTTTTCACTTTCTTGGCACGATAAAAAGCGCTATTACAAACATGCCGAGGAAGGGCAAATGATGCTAAAAGACATCCGGCAACTCCAAGAAGCCGCTTCGATCATTTATCACCAATATGAACATTACGACGGTTCAGGCATGCCGAAAGGCTTGATCGGCACGGAAATACCGATCGGCTCGCGTATCCTCGCGGTAATCCGGGACTACATTTCCTATCTCGACGGCACGCTAACCGGCGAATCGTTACCGATCGTTCAAGTCAAAAAGCATATTGAACTGAAAAAAGGGAGTCTCTATGACCCCGATGTCAGCGATATCTTTCTGCAATACCTGCCTGAATCGGAAGAGGACGATAGGCCGGTAATCGAAATGTCCTGGACTCAATTGCAAGCAGGAATGGAAGTCGAGGAAGTGTTATGCAACGATCTACTGTATTTAAAAGACCGGATACTAACCGAAAAAAACGTGAACGATATTTTCAATTTACGAGAAAATGGGGGGCAGCTTTCAATAAAAGTTCGATTAGGCAATAAATAAGATTTCTTCGCGTTCCTCCCTTTTGATTGAAAAACCGTTTAAGAATAAAAGGTATGGGATGTGTCTATCGAGGACCGCCGTGAACCCATCCGTGGGGGCTTGACGGCAGCAATCCCTGCTGCCGACATCCTCGCTAGCCACACCCCATACCTTCAAAAAGTTAGCTAATTTTTGAGCATAAAGGGAGTAATAGCTGAAATTAATACGACGGCCAATTTCGAAACATAAGGGGACGCTGTGCGTACCATCATCCTAGAAAAAGCATTTCACCATGAAGAATAAGAAGTTAATTCAATAACTTGTTATTCGTTTGCATAAAGCTTTCGCTCACCCAAGACGTTAGCAGAAATATTTAGGCATTCTCTTGAAATACTTCATGAACTTCATGTGCTTTAGGGTTAAACTGCCGAATTTAGAATCATTGCTGCCTTGCGCCGACATTAGGTACGCACAACATACCCTAGGATTCGCTTTAAGTTTTTTAACTCCGTTATTCATATTCATCTTCATTGATGATGATCGAACCGTCCGCGGCCCAATTGACCTTCGTAATACCGGGCTCTTCGGCTTCCAATGCTCTGAGAATAGTATCTTGATCTTTCAAAAGCGCTTGCTGCCTTCGGACCTGATCGGCTAAGTCCTTATTTTCTTGCAATATTCGTTTATGCTCTAGCGCAACTGTAACCGCATTGCTTATTTCAAGATTGTTCCAAGGTTTATTCAGAAACCGGAATACGCCTGCTTCATTGATCGCATGCTGAGCGCTTTCAAGGTCTGCGAAACCGGTCAAAATCATTCGCATGGCATTCGGTTGCAACTTAATGAACTTCTTTAGAAACTCAACACCGTCCATGCCCGGCATTCGATAATCCGAAATCACTAAATCGAATTCGATTTCTTTGGCTAGTATTAATGATTCTTCACCACTCTGCGCAGTCACTAAATAATAGTCTCGCAAAATCCTGGACAAAGCCTTGAGAACATTTTGTTCGTCATCCACCAATAAAATTTTTGCCGCATCCTCGTTCATAATCCACCCGCTTAAATCATCCTTTGCCAAAAAATTTAGCCAAACTTATATAAAGTCTAATCGATAAAGTAAACTTATATCTTTCGTACTTCAAAATTCGGCAGTACCCCGGTGCCGAATTTTGATCTGCGATGGGTATAGAAACCGAAGACCGACTGAATATCAACGACAAGACGGCTTCATATTGGAAAATCGCATGACCGATCAAAACTTACATTTTCTCTATCGTTTTTCGTTCGCCGACAATAAAGTTATTGAATTCGCAATTGAAATCGATCAAACAACGATGACCTTTACCCGTCCCCAGCTGACGGAACCGCCATTCTGGACCGAGCTCGAATACCATCAATGCAGCAATTGCACCTTGGCAAAGAAGGATTCACCGCAATGTCCCGTTGCGGTCAATTTGCAACCGCTTATGGAATTATGCGGCATGCTGGTTTCTTATGAGTCAGTGGCACTAGAAGTTATCACACCGGAACGAACGATCAGCGGAAAAACCACGATGCAGCGGGCATTAAGCTCGTTGCTAGGTTTAATCATGGCCACTAGCCCCTGCCCTCATACCGAACATTTAAAACCGATGGCACGCTTTCATCTCCCCTTGGCTAGCGACGACGAAACGATTTACCGAAGTACATCAATGTATTTGCTGGGTCAATATTTCAAGTATAAGCAAGGTCTTGAACATACCTTCGAATTGGATGAACTGATGCAGCGTTATCAAAACCTGCAAATCATCAACAAAGCCCTTGCCAACCGTTTTAGAGCGGCAAGCACCGAGGATGCTACCGTTAATGCCATCATCCTGCTCGATCTGCTGTCACGTTCGGTTAGCTGGTCTATCGAAGATGGACTCGAAGAAATTCGCTCTTTGTTTCAAGGCTACGGGATCGACACCGAAACGGAGTAAATCAAAGCTTTTTCGGTTTCTCCGGTCATCCGATCATCGTTATACATAAGTCAAAAAATACCCTTTTGCAATCTCAGCTAATGAGACCTCGATACCCTTTATTGTCACTTGGCACTCTCGGCTATCCCTCACCTAGTGCTCACTGCCATTAAGTTAAGGATTTTTCCGTTCGCCCTGAGCCTGTCGAAGGGTGAATGGAAAAATCCTGGGTCGATAAGTTAAGCCGTCCATGGTTCGACAGGCTCACCACGAACGGCTTAACTTAATGGCAGTGTCACCTAGCGCTAGGCGATCCGCGTAGGGTACGCTGTGCGTACCATGGTAACCCCGCAATGTTCATGTGCCAACCGAGCCGCCAGGGCACGGCTTTGGTACGCGCAGCGTACCCTACATTTTATGTATAACGATGAGCGGTCCTCCTTGGGAACTCATAACTTAGCAGCCGAAGGCAAAATCGGTATGCGTTCCCACGCTGGTACGGTGGGAACGAGGAAAGTCCTGCGTCAGTTGCCTAACTTATTTCATGCCCGTTCCTAAATTCGGGCCGCCAGATTTTTCAAATAATCAGCAAAATCGTTTTTCAACTCTTCATGCAATAAACCATGCTCGACCGTCGCGATTAAAAAGCCGAGTTTGGAACCGCAATCGTAGCGCTGCCCTTCAAACTCATACGCCAAAACTTGTTCGTCGGCCATCAATGCGGCAATCGCATCGGTGAGCTGTATTTCTCCGCCAGCGCCTTTTTTGGTCCGTTTGATTTTATCGAAAATCGCCGGCGTCAAAATATAGCGGCCAACCACCGCTAAATTCGACGGCGCTTGCTCCGGCTTGGGTTTTTCGACAATCAATTTCACATCGCTTAATTTCTCCGAGACCGGTTCGGTCTTAACGATGCCGTAACTACCGGTTTCCGACGGATCGACTCGCTCGACTCCCAAAACGCTACTGCGTTCCTGATTGAATACGCTAACCATTTGCCGCACACATCCACGGTCTTTGTCTTCGATCAAATCGTCGGCCAAAATAACCGCAAACGGTTCATCGCCAACGATAGGCCTTGCGCAGTAAACCGCATGCCCCAAGCCTAACGCTTCGGACTGTCGAATATACACGCATGACACATGCGGCGGTACGATATTTTGTATCATCCGTAAAGTTTGAATCTTGCCTTTCGCTTCCAACTCGGTTTCAAGCTCGTAGGCTTTGTCGAAATGATCGACAATCGATGTTTTATTACGGCCAATTACAAAAATCATCGTATCGATACCTGCGGCGACCGCCTCGTCGACTGCATATTGAATCAACGGTTTATCGACGACCGGCAACATTTCTTTCGGACTGGCCTTGGTGGCCGGCAAAAACCGGGTGCCTAAACCCGCGACCGGAAACACGGCTTTCGTGATAATTTGTTTCATCGATATCTCCTGTTAATGAAATTACAATCTGAAATTTTGAATGGCTGGCTTTAGCCTATAACATCCACAACCGGCAAGTCGGCAAGTCGCTAGGCTGTCGAAAAAAAAGCCATTTTAGCTAATTTCTGTGTTCCCGCTTTTTTAATCCAAAAATATTTTGGAAATTGTTTGTGATCATAGCTATAAAGCGCTAGGGGTAGGGTGCGCATCGCGTACCTGGGTCGGGAACTAATGGGTTCTGCGCCGTGAAAAGGTGCGCGATGCGCACCCTACGGCGATCAAAATATCTTGGAAATTGTTAATGATTACTATGTTATTTATAAAGCGCCTATTTATAATCTCAAAATCCATAAACCAGTTATTTTTCTAACCTGAAAATCGGTAAATTTCGACAGCCTAACAAGTTGGTCGCCCTTTAATCAAACCCTACCATATTGATCTTGAAAACGCACAATATCGTCCTCGCCTAGATAGCTACCCGATTGTACCTCGACCATTTCCAGCGGAATTACGCCGGGATTTTCCAAACAATGAACGGTCCCTAGCGGGATATAAATCGACTCGTTTTCGGCCAATAGAATCTGTTGATCTCCCTTGGTAACCAAAGCGGTGCCTTTGACAATAATCCAATGTTCGGCCCGGTGATGATGTTTTTGCAAGGATAATTTAGCGCCGGGTTTGACCAAAATCCGTTTGGTTTGATGACGCTCCCCATTATCGACCGAATCGTAATGTCCCCACGGACGATAAACTTTGCGATGTAAATCGGCTTCACTGCGTTTTTGGCTTTTCAAAAAATCGACGATCGCTTTGACTTCTTGCACTTTGTCCTTGGACGCGACCAATAAGGCGTCGTCGGTTTCGACAATGACCAAATCCTGAACGCCGATGGCGGCAACCAATTTATCTTTGGAATACAAATAAGAATTTTCGGTATCGACCGCCAAAACATCGCCGAACACCGCATTGCCCGCGTCATCTTTCGGCGTCACGTCCCAAAGTGCGGTCCATGAACCGACATCGTTCCAACCGGCATCGAGCGGTATAACAACGGCATTGGCGGTTTTTTCCATCACAGCATAGTCGATCGAATCGGCCGGACAGGTCGAAAAAATCTCCTTACCGATACGGGTAAAGTCCAAATCCTGCTGCGCCGATTGCAGCGCTTCTCGACAAACCTGCAACATCTCGGGGTTGAATTTCGCCAATTCGTCGAGATAAACGCCGGCTTTGAAAGCGAACATGCCGCTGTTCCAATAAAAATCGCCGCTTTCGATATAACGCTGCGCAGTTTCCGCATCCGGTTTCTCGACGAAGGCCGCGACCTTGAATGCCTCGCCCTGTTGCGACTGCGAACGTTGAATGTAGCCATAACCGGTTTCAGGCTTTGTCGGCACAATACCGAAAGTCACCAATTGCCCTTGCCGGGCCAACGTATCGGCGGCAATAACGGCTTGATGAAACGCGGCGCAATCGGCAATGACGTGATCGGCCGGCAAGATCAAAAGCACGTCGCCGGACGCAACCGATAAAGCCGCCATCGCGACAGCAGGCGCGGTGTTCTTGCCGACCGGTTCCAAAATGATGGAGGCCGGTTTGACGCCGATTTCCCACATTTGCTCGGCCAGCATGAAGCGATGATCTTCATTACAAACGGCGATTGGAGGTTTGATATGTTTGAGTCCATTGAGCCTCAGCACGGTTTCCTGAATCATCGTTTGCTCGGAAACCAGCGGTAGAAATTGCTTAGGATATTGTCCGCGAGACAACGGCCACAACCGGGTGCCCGAACCGCCGGATAAAATAACAGGTATCATAGGAAAATCCTTGGTAATGATAAATTTTTAGTAACTATTCAGCGCATGCGGTAGGTTGGTGTCAGGCATTGATTTCTAAGGACGCGTGAACCCAGCACCTAAATTCCATAGGTCTTTGGCAATGATTCAAAATCATGGCTTATTTAGGTGCTGGGTGAATACATCCCTGTAAGCGCTGACTGCAACGACCTGTTGCAGACAGCCTTATAAATCAATGCCTGACACCTTCTCATACATGACTTATGCTGAATAATTACAATTTTTACAGACAACGATAAAGATTATAGCGGGTTTATCTAACCTTTTCTCTTAGGCAGTTGGTATCGCGCCGGCTTTTGCCTATACTTTGCCTTCCATTGTTTATTATTTAAGGAAAAACGCATGCGCTTCGATGTTTTCAATGGCGATGCCGACGGCATTTGCGCCTTAATTCAGCTTCGGCTTGCAGAGCCCGCAGACGCGCTATTGGTGACCGGAATTAAGCGCGACATCAATTTGCTCGAGCGCGTCGACGGTCGAGCCGGCGACAAAGTCGTGGTGCTGGACATTTCATTGGAAAAGAATCTGCCCTCGCTCCAGCGCATTCTGGATCAAGGCGCCGAAGTATTCTATGTCGATCATCACCGGCCCGGGGACATACCCGATCATACCGCATTAACCGCTCTGATCGATACCGATGCCAATGTCTGCACCAGTTTACTCGTCGACCGTTATTTACATGGGCGCTACCGAGAATGGGCCATCACAGCCGCCTTCGGTGATAACTTGGATCAAGCGGCCATGCAACTGGCCAACGAACTATCATTGTCCGAAGCCCAAACCGAACAGCTCAAACAACTTGGCGTGTGTATCAATTACAACGGTTACGGCAGTTGCATTGAGGATCTACATTTTCCGCCCGCCGAACTGTATTTAGAAATGGCCGGTTACTCGTCTCCGTTCGATTTTATCAATGACAAAGCCGTGATTTACAATCGTCTTTTAGATGGTTATAACAATGATCTGGCGCACGCCAAAAGTATTGCGTCGGAATATAGCACGGCCTCAGTGGCAGTTTATATCCTGCCGGACGAAGCTTGGGCCAGACGCATCAGCGGCGTTTTCGCCAACGAGCTAGCTAATGATCATCCCGACCGGGCACATGCGATACTGAGCCATAACCGCTCGGGCGGCTATTTGGTCAGCGTTAGAGCTCCGCATACCAATAAAACCGGCGCCGACGAACTTTGCGCGATGTTTCCTAGCGGAGGCGGACGCAAAGCCGCAGCCGGCATCAATCATCTGCCGATAGAATCTCTCCCGCAATTTATCGATCGCTTCGAAACACATTATTCATCCTTTCGTTAATTCATTCACATCAAATCAATATGACTCAAAAAAGCACTGATACCGTTTGGCATAACGCCACTATCACCCGTAACGACAGAGAAAAACTACATAAACATAAAAGCGTGATACTGTGGTTTACCGGCTTGTCCGGTTCGGGAAAGTCGACATTGGCCCATGCCGTCGAAGACTATTTGCACCGTTATGGTTGTTCGACCTTCGTTTTGGACGGCGATAATGTGAGACACGGCCTTTGCAGCGACTTGGGCTTCAGCGATGAGGATAGAGTAGAAAACATCAGAAGAATCGGCGAAATCGCCAAGTTAATGATTGAAGCCGGTGTGATTACATTGACGGCTTTTATTTCGCCATTCCGCGCAGACCGAAGTTCAGCGCGGAAATTGGTCCCTCACGGCGATTTCATCGAAATCTATTGTCAATGTCCCTTGGAAACCTGCGAACAAAGAGACGTGAAAGGCTTGTATAAAAAAGCGCGTGCCGGCAAGATTCCTTTTTTTACCGGTATCGACTCGCCTTACGAGGAACCCGAAAAACCCGAGCTAATAGTCAATACGCATGCACTCTCGCTGGACGAAAGCGTTCAAGCCGTGATGAAACTGTTGTTGCAACGCAGCATAGTAAGGCCCGGCTAACGTTTAGGATTTCATGATAAATAACATCCTGGATCTATGAGCTTTGTTGAAGGTTTGGCAACTCTTTGGCAGGACATAATTATTCAGCTCCCCCTTATCGTTCCCACGCTCCAGCGTGGGAATGCAGCCCGAGACGCTCTAGCGTCTCGTACCGCTGGAGCGGTACTCAGGCATTCCCACGCAGAGCACTCATCGTTATACATAAATTGTAGGGTACGCTGCGCGTACCAAAGCCGTGCCCTGACGGCTCGGTTGGCACATGAACATTGCGGGGTTACCATGGTACGCACAGCGTACCCTACGCGGTTCGTTTAGCGTTAGGTGATCCGCTAATGTTAAGTGACAATAAATGGTATCGAGGTCTCATTGGTTAAGGTTGCAAAAGGGTAATTTTTGACTTATGTATAACGATGAGCGCAGAGCATGGGAACGATAATTGCCGGGGGGACTGAATTGTTACGGCTGAACTGGGTTTGTTTACAACCCAGTCCGAAACGTTTCAACCATGGCCGAAGCAAGCAGAAACGTTGGGGACGGGTTCAATAACCCGTCCCGCAGGAGGGTATAGTTGAAAGTAAATTCAAAAGGCCTTACAAAACGAATCCTGATTAGCAAGTTTCTTCAGCTAAAGCCCAAAGATCAGCATATCCTTAGCAGGACGGGGTTCGCAAGCCATGCGCGTCAAGCTAAAAACGGCCAACCCACATCACGCTCTTTCCCAAGCTCCAGCTTGGGAAAGACACACCGGAAGCTCCCCCTTCGACAAGGCTCTCCTGAGCGCAGCCGAAGGGCTCAGGGC
>NZ_JBNGHF010000026.1:0-62631 GCF_050611805.1 Methylotuvimicrobium sp. | reverse complement strand
ATGGTGAATGGTGAATGGTGAATGGTGAATGGTGAATGGTGAATGGTGAATGGTGGGCGAGTTATAGGAGGAGTTAGTGCTTGATTCGTGTTTCGGGCTTCCTTGCCCGGATTTTCCTAAAAGCCAAAGGTTATGCGGTTTTTTTTAGGCCTCTGGGCAGGGAAAAGACGACTTTTTCTTCAATGCCTTTGTTTTCAGTAATCGATTGACCGCCCCAGGCTTTCAATTGGTTGATAACTTCTTGTACCAGAACTTCCGGTGCCGATGCTCCTGCAGTAACGCCTACGGCAGAGATGTCGTCGAACCACTCTTGGTTCATGTCGTTAGCAGTGTCGATTAGATAAGCGGGCTTGCCCAGTTGTTCGGCGATTTCCCGTAAGCGGTTAGAGTTGGAACTATTCGGAGAGCCGACCACGAGAATCAAATCGGTTTTATTGGCAAGATCATAAACGGCATCCTGCCGGTTTTGCGTGGCATAACATATATCGTCCTTTTTCTGTTCCTGAATTGAGGCAAAACGTGCTCGGAGTGCGTCGACCATCACTTTTGTGTCGGTCATGGACAGCGTCGTTTGCGTCACGTAGGCCAGATTATTAGGATTATTGACCTCCAACTTAGCGACATCTTCCGGTGTTTCGACTAAATAAATGCCGCCGTTTTCGGTGCATTTTTCATATTGACCCATTGTGCCTTCGACTTCCGGGTGGCCGGCGTGACCGATCAGTATGACCTCTCTGTCTTGTTTGGCGTGCTTGGCAACCTGCAAATGGACTTTGGTGACTAGGGGGCAGGTTGCATCGAAAACGGTTAAATTACGCTCCTCGGCTTCTTCTTGGACTTTTTTCGAAACGCCGTGTGCGCTGAAAATCAAATAAGAGCCGACAGGGACATCGCTCAAGTCTTCGATGAAAATCGCGCCTTTATCTTTAAGGCCGTCGACGACAGTTCTGTTATGGACGACTTCATGGCGGACGTATATCGGGGCGCCGAACGCTTCGAGAGCTTGATCAACGATTTCAATGGCCCTATCCACTCCGGCACAAAATCCACGGGGGTTGGCGAGTATTATTTGCATATCTTGACTAAATTAGTAGGTTAAGGTGAGCTTATTTTAACCCAGCTTTAACATTTGCCAATCATAAAATATTGAATATTGAATAAAAGCGAATGGTATGGTGCTACATTGTAGCCTGAGTCTTTTAAAAAGCTGCGTAAAAGCGGGCATGATTTTTTAACTTGTATAATTTAATAGATTAGGCAGAATGCGCTATATTTAGTAAGGGCTGTGTTAACTCAATTCTGCCTCTGAGACGATAATTCCATCACTATCGGCATATAAAAAATAATCTTTTCTAAATTGTACGCCTGCGAAAGTCACAATGCTGTCCTGTTCTCCTTGGCCTTTTGTTGTGCTTTTAAGCGGATGCGCGTGGAGCGCGCGAATCCCGATCGGAATCGTATCGATTGCGGCCGCATTGCGAATACAGCCATAGACCACGATTCCTTGCCAGCCGTTATCGTAGGCCAATTGAGCAAGCTCCCGGTCGATCAGGGCGCAGCGGTGCGAACCTCCGCCGTCGACGACTAAGACGCGTCTCGATACTTTTGTCGATAAGGTTGATTTGACTAATGCATTGTCTTCAAAAGTTTTAATCGTCGTAATTTGCCCGCAAAAAGCCGGCGTTGCTCCGAATATTCTGAAAGTGGGGTCGGCGATTTGAAAGCCGTTAATTCCGGAGTATTCGTCACATAGATCGGCAGTGGTAAACGTCATTGGCATTACCGTGATTAAGGCTGTTGGAAACATATCATAACAGAATTGAGGTAAAAATAGTTTGTGATGGATGTATTTGAGGAGTCGAATTGGTGCTTCATTGTGTCATAGTGGTGCATTACTCAAGAATAGACCAAGGCGGGTATTTTATTTCTACTTGAAATATCATTTTGGCATGATTAGTGTTTAAGTTTTGGGGGTGATGACGGATAAATTAAGCTATTTATGAACACGATAATTGAAACGAATAAAACTAAGTTATTGTCTGCCATGCCGGCCGTAAAGAGTTACGAAGCTCGTCTTGCCTCGCTAAACGATTGGTGGGGGAAAATTGCGTTGATCGGTAAGATCAATAGCCATAAT
This sequence comes from Methylotuvimicrobium sp., assembly GCF_050611805.1. NCBI lineage: Bacteria > Pseudomonadati > Pseudomonadota > Gammaproteobacteria > Methylococcales > Methylococcaceae > Methylotuvimicrobium > Methylotuvimicrobium sp. The sequence continues at coordinate 60,494 of NZ_JBNGHF010000026.1, read as the reverse complement.
GTGGCGTCGACCATTCTTGACGACATGAATTTGACGAAAAGTAAATTCGGCGAGTTGCAACAGAAGCTGACTTATAATTTGCTGGTCGAGAATTTGAAAAAATTAGTGCTTGATAATTCATCGAAGGCGCAAGTCGCGATCGATTTACTGATTCGTAATTTATTCGAACGCACTGCGGATGTGGGTTTTTTGGCCACAGACGACGATATTCGCTCTTTCCTTATTTCCGGAAACTCAGATCGGGAGGGAATTGATTTTATCGAAAATCGACTGCGCGAATATGTAAAAAAGTATAGCGTATATGACGAGATCATTATTTTCGATACCGAGGGGCGGGTTAAAGCGCATTTGGACAACGAGAACCCGATCAGTCATTCAACGGATCCTCTCATTGCCGAAACTCTAAAATCGAGTGCGGAATATACCGAAACGTTTCGATATTCGGAATTACAGTCGAATAAACGGCATTCGCTGATTTATTCCTGCAAAATAACCGAAAGTAACCAACAAGGATCGAAAGCAATAGGCGTTTTATGTTTATGTTTTCGGTTCGACGATGAAATGGCTGGCATTTTCGGCGATCTACTAGCGGCGGATGATGATGGCACGCTAATGATATTGGGTACCGACGGAAAAGTAATCGCCAGTAGCGATGAGCAATTACTGCCGCTACAAGCGGCTTTTGCTAATGCTAATCCGGTAAGTATTGCATCGTATAAGCTGCGCGAATATATCATTAACACTCGACAAACCAAAGGGTATCAGGGTTTTTTCGGATTAGGTTGGACCGGGCGCATGATGACGCCGTTGGAAACGGCTTTTAAACGTAATGAAGCAGTCGATAGGGGAAGCGCTTACACCGATATTATCGATCAAGCCAGTACCTTCCCTCAAGAGTTGAAAGATATTCGCAAGGCCTCTTCCGATATAAATGCCGACCTCGGCTTGTTGGTGCTTAACGGTCAGATTGCATCGGCTCGGAAAAATGCGGCCGAATTTATGCCGGTTTTGGAGGCCATCAAACAAATCGGTTCCGATATTGCGAATATTTTCGCCGATTCGGTCAATAGCCTTCAGGAAGTCACGGTCATGTCCTCGCATTTGAACAATGCAGGGTTTTTAGCGTCGTTGGCGGTCGATATCATGGATCGTAATTTATACGAACGGGCTAACGATTGCCGATGGTGGGCGTTGACATCCACTTTTAGACACTGTTTGGCTCAACCGGAAATTTCGGTAAAGGATGAGCAGCGGATGACGGACATATTGCAATACATCAACGCTTTGTACACGATTTATACCAATCTTTATCTTTACGATAAAAGCGGTCGTATCTTGGCGGTGTCGAGTTCTTACGAGCGCTCGTTATTAGGCATGCAAGTCGACGAGCGAAGCGGAGCGCCGGCTGCGTTGAGGAATAGCGATTCACAGAGCTACAGCGTTTCGCCCTTCATCAGGACGCCATTTTACGGTAACCGCTATACCTATATTTACAATGCCTCGATCACGCATTTGGCAAGCCCGGATCGAGTACTCGGCGGGATCGGCATCGTTTTTGATAGTGAGCCGCAGTTTTCGAGCATGCTCGATGAAGTTTTACCGCGCGACGAAGCGGGAAAGCTGCTCGAAGGATGTTTTGCGTTTTTTACCGACCGCAATAAGATGATCATTGCTTCGGCTAATCACCCATCGCTCGGCGCCGGAGATTCGCTGGCGATCGACGACCGTTTTTTTGCGATGCGGACCGGACAAAGAGGTTCCGAAGTCATTCAATACAATGGTGTCCAATATGTTTTAGGAATGGCTGTGTCGAAAGGTTACCGCGAATACAAAACCGTTGACGGCTATAGCAACGATGTATTCGCATTTGTGTTCATTCCATTTTAGAAGCTTATGGTTGCGTTATATCTTTCGCACTTCAAATTTCGGCAGTGCCAGAGGAGGCGCCTGGGTGTCCGATAAGGCTTTGCCAGCATGGAGCTGGCATAGAGCCTACATGGACGTTTCACGGCGTCCTTTAGCGGACACCCAGGCGCCGAATTTTGAGCTACGACGGGTATATTTATGACCAAGTCCTAAAAATAACGCGCCAACAGTCCGTGTTGCGGGCTTATTTCCGGTAGCGGTATTTTTACCTCGTAGCCGCCGCCTAGAGCTTCTTGCATCGGTTGGCCGTGCAGGTCTTCCATATGTTCGACGATAATGTCGCGGTTGCCTTCGGGTAAAATCAATTCAATTTTATCGCCGACCGAGAATTTGTTTTTGACGTCAATTTCGGCCATGCCGGTCGCCGAATCGAAGTGTCTAATTTCACCGCAAAATTGTTGCTGATGGCTTTTCGAATAACCGGTAATATAGTTTTGATGCTCATGCGTGTGGTGGCGTTGATAAAAGCCGTCCGTATAACCCCGGTTGGCAAGGTTTTCCAAGACGCCGAGCAATTGCGGATTAAACGGACGTTCGGCCAGTGCGTCGTCGATTGCTTGGCGATAGGTTTGCGCGGTTCGTGCCACATAATAATGCGATTTGGTTCGGCCCTCTATCTTAAGGCTGTCGACACCGATTTCGACCAAGCGTTGAATATGTTCGATCGCGCGCAGGTCTTTCGAATTCATGATGTAGGTGCCGTTTTCATCTTCCATGACCGGCAGCAGTTCGCCTTTACGCCCTTCCTCCTCTAAAAAATAAACCTTATCGGCTAAGGGGTGGCGCTCGGCGCCGCCGCAACTGGCATTACTGATTTCAGACATCGACAAGGCGCCGCCGTCCAAGACATAATCGCCTTCGGCATTTTCGTGTGCTGGCAGTGTGTCGTATTTCCAGCGGCAGGAATTGGTGCAAGTGCCTTGGTTCGGGTCGCGGTGGTTAAAATAACCGGACAGCAAGCAGCGGCCCGAATAGGCAATGCACAGCGCGCCATGCACGAAGACTTCTAATTCCATGTCCGGACATTGCTGGCGGATTTCGGCAATTTCATCGAGCGACAATTCTCGGGACAGAATAATGCGTTGCACCCCGATTGTTTGCCAGAACTTAACCGTGGCATAGTTGACTGTGTTGGCTTGTACGGACAAATGCACCGGCATTTCCGGCCAATTTTCCCGAACCATCATGATCAAACCGGGGTCCGCCATGATCAATGCATCCGGTTTCATCGCGATGATCGGAGCGATGTCGGTTAGGAAAGTCTTGATTTTGCTATTATGCGGAATGACATTGGTCGCCAGAAAAAACTTTTTTCCGAGCCGGTGCGCTTCGTCGATGCCTTTGGCTAAGTTGTCGGCCAGAAAGTCGTTATTGCGCACGCGCAGACTATATCGCGGTTGGCCGGCATAAACTGCGTCCGCGCCGTAAGCGAAAGCGTAACGCATGTTTTTAAGGGTTCCGGCAGGAGAAAGTAATTCAACGGATTTCATTATTAGGTTAGAGTCGTATAATCAGCGATTGGAAAAGATTCGGTGCGGAGCGAATTTGAGGAACGGCGCCGTCGAATCATGATTCATAATTGACGATATTTTATCACTTAAGTTCTATCCGTCCGCAAATCGTTGTAATTTACTCGTTATACCTTTCGCGCTTCAAATTTCGGCAGTGTCTTAGGAGGCGCCGGGGTGCTCGGCTAAGGCTTTGCCAGCATGGATTTATTCACTGCGTCCTTTGACGGGCACCCCGGTGCCGAATTCATCTACGGTATAAATTCCGGGCGTGGAGCTTTTTTCGATTCTATTGACGCGGCGAGAAATTGAATGGCGGCTTGGTTTTTTGTATTTTTGGCGGGAATTCTGATTATCGGCAGTGCTTTGATTTTGTTGCGAACCGCCAAGATTCCAAGATTGCCCGAACACGCGAAAGATCGTGCTGAGCGGCAAGATGAAGGCGGCGGTTAGACATTGCGCCTAGGTGCGCAAATATTCAGCGCGGGAAGACTCTTAAACTAAAGGTCACCGGCCCGTCATTAACCAGCGAGACTTGCATGTCGGCGCCGAATTGACCGAATTGAACCTGTGTATGCAAGTCGACAGCTTTTTTTTGCAAATAATTGAAGAGCGTCAAACCGTGTTCGGGGGAAGCGCCTCGGCTGAAACTAGGCCGATTGCCGCTGTCGGTGTCTGCCGCGAGCGTAAATTGAGGCACCAATAACAAGCCGCCGTCAATGTTACGCAAACTGAGATTCATCTTGCCCTCGGCGTCGGCGAAAATGCGGTAGTTAAGGATTCGCTCCAGCAAGCGGTCCGCTTCCTTTTCGGTGTCGTTTTTTTCGACCGCGACCAGAGCGAGTATGCCGCGTTCGATCAGGCCGATGTCTTGTTGCTGAACAGTTACTTTTGCGCAGGCCACGCGTTGAATAACGGATATCATGGGATGTTTCTGTACAATAGCGTTTTTTGGCACGGAATTATAGCGTTCCGGCTCGATATCGGCTAATCGTTAAATCAAAAATCGGCAGTTTAACCATGAAGCACATGAAGTTCATTAAGTAGCTCAAGAGCTTAAAGTTTTATACGAACGAGCAACAAGTTATTGCATTAACTCATTATTCTTCATTATCTTCATGGTGAAATGCTTTTTCTAGGTTAAACCTTATTAAGGATTTGGTCATAAATAACCTCCCTATTTTTAATGCAAGGCAAGCAGGTTCGGTAATTCGATTGGCAGGTGTCGGCGGCAGGGAAAGCCGCCGTCAAGCCTACACGGACGTATTCATCCAGCACCTAAATTCCATAACCCATTGGCTATGGTTAATTAACTTGGATAATTTAGGTGCTGGGTTCACGGCGTCCTGTCAAGCGAGTTACCGAACCCGCTACAAAACTCATAGTTCCAGGAAGTTATTTTTCACGAAATCCTAAATCCATGCTCCAGGTCTTGCTTAAATCAATTGTTCTATTGCTGGGTATCTCTGCCGCCTGCGCCGATGAAATTTATCGCTGGCAAGATGAAAACGGCAAATTATATTTTTCGGACAAGCGACGAGAAGGCGCCGAGCGTCTTACGATAAACCCTGGCTATTCTTATCACCGTATTCAATATGTTTATGACGGAGACACGGTGAAGCTGGCAGACGGTAGAAAAATTCGCTTACTCGGTATCAACGCGCCGGAGGTCGAAGGACGCAATAAAAACGCGGAGGCTGGAGGCGAAGAAGCTAAACGTTGGTTAACTCACGCATTGAAAGGCAAGCGCGTGCGTTTGGTTCTCGATACCGAACAAAAGGACAAATACGGGCGGGCGCTCGCACATTTATTTACCGAGGACGGCCTGCACCTCAATTTAGAGCTGGTTAGATTAGGCTTGGCTGCACTCAGTGTTTTTCCGCCGAATTTACGTTATAGCGACGAACTGCTCCTCGCCCAAACTGAAGCCGAAAAAAACTTTCGCGGCATCTGGAGACGGCCTGAATACCGAATCAAGCCGGCATCGAGTATTCGATTGGGTAATCATAGAGGTTGGCAGCGAATTTCCGGGCGCGTCAAAAAAATCAGAACGACGCGTAAATATGTTTATTTGACGCTTGGCGAACGCGTCGATTTTCGTATCGAACGCGCCAATCTAGCCTTGTTTCCAAACCTTCAAGGATATGTCGGCAAAGAAGTCGAAATTCGCGGTTGGCTCAATCGGTCCAAGGAGCGTTTTTCGATGCTGATTCGGCATCCTAGTTCGGTCAAGATACTCTGAGAGGCAGTAAATCTTATAGGCTACTTCCTTTTGATTGAAAAATCGTTTAAGTGAGCTTACTTTACTCAGGGCGAACGGGATTGAGAATGCGCAACTGATTTTTTAGGTTAATAGCAGTGCATCAGGGAGAGAGGGGAAAAAATGAAATTTGAAGCGCGATGACTATAATCGCAACCAAATGATAATTTTTTCTTAAATATGTAGAGCTTATGGCCTAAGCTTTTATCGACGGAGTGTGTTGTTTTTTTTGACATACTATGTACCGCACTTTATAGTTCAGCCATGAGTCGGCGTCTTAAACGTTTAGCGTTTGCCTCGAAGCTTCGGCCGACACTTGATAACCAAGCCCTTTCAAGACCCTATCCGACTCTTCCAAATCGGTCACTGGAAAAATAGAACCAGATGGAAAACGAATTTTTCAGCAAGCCCATCCTCAATTCGCCTTACGAATATCCGGCAAGGCATTGGGAACTCGATGATAAAGGACAACCCACGCAGCACATTGTAGAGCAGCGCCGACGGGCAGAATTTATTACCCCCATCCCAAAACCGAAGAAACGGAAAGGTGCCGGCGAACAGGCTCAGCTATTCGAATTTGAGGAATCCGATGAAATTTCTTCAAGCGATCAGCGTTATGACCCAACCCCAATCATCAATGAATTGCGTAAAAGCATAGATGACTGGCGCAAGCTACCGGATCCGACGAGTTGGTTAGTTACGCCTGAAACCGCACGTTTGCTTCAGCACTGGCGTCATCACTCATTTAATGGCGTGAAGCCGTTTTTCTGTCAGATAGAAGCCGTAGAAACGGCTATCTGGTTGACGGAAGTCGCTCCCAAGCTCGGCAAACAAGGCAAACGCTTCATCCAGCACTTGGAGATAGCCAATCAAAACGCTAACCCCGGCTTGCTGCGTTTGGCATTAAAGCTTGCTACAGGCGCAGGCAAGACCACAGTGATGGCTATGATCATCGCTTGGCAAACCGTCAACGCCGTACGCCGTCCCAATAGCAAAAATTTCTCGCGTGGTTTTTTGATCGTTACACCGGGATTAACCATTCGTGATCGTTTAAGGGTGCTGCAGCCCAACGATCCCGATAGCTACTACCAAAGCCGTGAAATTGTGCCCGGCGACATGCTGAGCGATATAGAGCGTGCCAAAATCGTCATTACCAATTACCATGTTTTCAAATTGCGCGAGCGCTTGGAAATATCCAAAGGTAATCGACGGTTATTGCAAGGTCGTGGAAGCGACGCGTTAAGTACGCTCGAAACGGAAGGCCAAATGCTGCAGCGCGTCATGCCGGAATTGATGGGCATGAAAAACATTATGGTACTCAACGACGAAGCCCATCACTGCTATCGTGAAAAGCCTAATCAAAATGACGAGGGTCTTAAAGGTGACGAAAAGAAAGAAGCCGAAAAAAACCGCGAAGCCGCTCGACTCTGGATTACCGGTCTAGAAACCGTCAATCGTAAATTAGGCGTTCAGCGCGTAATGGATTTATCCGCAACGCCGTTCTTTCTCAGCGGGTCGGGTTATGTCGAAGGCACGCTATTTCCCTGGGCAATGAGCGATTTTTCCTTGATGGATGCCATCGAATGCGGCATCGTCAAATTGCCGCGCGTTCCGGTTGCGGACAATATTCCTGGAGCGGAAATGCCCAAATTTCGCAATCTATGGGACCATATAGGCAAAAAAATGCCTAAAAAAGGACGAGGCCAGGGTAAAACGCTTGATCCTTTAAGTATTCCGGTCGAATTACAAACCGCACTGGAAGCGCTCTACGGCCATTACGAAGAGACCTACCAGCTCTGGCAGGCTAGCGGCATCAAAGTGCCGCCGTGTTTTATCGTGGTTTGTAACAACACCAGCACATCTAAACTGGTTTACGACTACATTTCCGGTTTTCGTCCGGAAAACCAGGATGGCTCATCCGGTTTTGTGAATGGCCGATTGCCACTGTTTCGTAACTTCGACGAACATGGCAATCAGTTAGCCCGGCCCAATACGTTGCTCATCGACAGTGAGCAGCTCGAATCCGGCGAAGCGCTCGACAATAATTTTCGCAATATGGCCAGCGACGAAATCGAACGCTTCCGACGCGAAATCATCGAGCGTACCGGCGACCGCAAACAAGCCGAGAATCTATCCGATCAAGAGCTATTACGTGAAGTGATGAACACCGTCGGCAAGGAAGGCCGATTAGGCGAATCCATTCGCTGTGTGGTTTCAGTTTCCATGCTAACCGAGGGTTGGGATGCCAACACGGTAACTCACGTTTTGGGTGTTCGCGCTTTCGGCACCCAATTACTTTGCGAACAAGTGATTGGTCGTTCCTTACGCCGCCAATCTTACGAACTCAACGAGGAAAACCGGTTCAATGTCGAATATGCCGACGTTCTGGGGATACCGTTCGACTTCACCGCCAAACCCGTCGTAGCACCTCCGCAACCGCCCAGACAAACCATTCAAGTCAAAGCGGTCAGACCTGATCGCGATCAATTGGTCATTCAATTCCCCAGAGTGCAGGGCTACCGGGTCGAACTACCGGAAGAACGTCTCACAGCAGAATTCAATACCGATTCCATCCTGCAATTAACACCTGATTTGGTGGGGCCTTCCGTTACCCAAAATGCCGGCATCATCGGCGAATCCGTGGACCTTAACTTGGTCCACACCGGCGACATGCGCATGTCGAGCTTATTGTTCCATCTGACTCAACGTTTGCTCTACACCAAGTGGCGCGATCCGGGCGACGAAGCCAAACTACATCTTTTTGGCCAACTCAAACGCATCACGAAACAGTGGCTGGATACCTGCCTGGAATGCAAAGGCGGCACTTATCCGGCCCAATTGATGTATCAAGAACTGGCAGACATGGCTTGCGAACGCATTACCGCCGCCATCACCCGAACATTGGTCGGTACGCGTCCAATCAAAGCCGTGCTAGATCCTTACAATCCCACTGGTTCAACGAATCACGTCAGTTTCAACACCTCTAAAACCAATCGCTGGGAAACCGCTGCAAACCGTTGTCACATCAATTGGGTGGTACTCGATAGCGATTGGGAAGCGGAATTCTGCCGCGTTGCGGAAAAACATCCCAAAGTAAAAGCTTATGTCAAAAACCATAGTCTGGGCTTGGAAGTGCCTTATCGCTATGGCTCGGAAACCCGTAAATACCTGCCCGATTTCATTGTTCGCGTGGACGATGGCCACGGCGAGGATGACTTGCTAAATCTGATCGTCGAGATTAAAGGCTATCGACGCGAAGACGCCAAAGACAAAAAAGCCACCATGGATACCTATTGGATACCCGGTGTCAACAACCTCCTTACCTATGGCCGATGGGCCTTTGCAGAGTTTACCGAGGTATATCAAATCGAAACGGACTTCGAAGCCAAGGTCGAAGCCGAATTTGCCAAGTTGCTGGACGCAGTTAGCCAAGGCCAAAATTGATATGTATAGATTTTGCCGCTTTGCTATACATGTTCCTGTCGATATACATAGAAAACAGCACTTTTTTAAGTGTTCAGGATTGGTACTCAACTCAAATTTCAAGCAAAGATCATGAAAAGCGATTTAATTCACAACCTCACCGAGAATTTTGAAGCCCACGCGCAACAAGCCGACAACGGTGTTGAATTTTGGCTAGCCCGAGATTTGCAAATTCTTCTGGGATATAGCAAATGGGATAACTTCCTGAACGTAATTTCCAAAGCTAAAACGGCCTGTGAGGTCTCGGAGCACAACGTCTGCGACCATTTTGCCGACGTCGGGAAAATGGTCGACCTCGGCTCAGGCAGCCAACGGGAAATCGATGACATCATGCTCACCCGCTATGCCTGTTATCTGATTGCCCAAAATGGCGACCCTAAAAAACAGGAAATCGCCTTTGCCCAAACCTATTTCGCCTTGCAAACCCGGCGGGCGGAACTGATCGAACAGCGGCTACTGGAAGCCGAACGCGTCTCCGCCAGAAAGAAACTCAGCGAAACCGAAAAAGAACTATCTCAGATCATTTACGAACAAACGGGCGGCAATCAAAACTTCGCTACCATTCGCAGTAAAGGCGATCAAGCCTTGTTTGGCAAATCTACCCAAGCCATGAAATCTCAATGGAAAGTACCTGATGGCCGGCCATTAGCCGACTTTGCCCCCACCATTATTCTCAAGGCGAAGGATTTCGCCACCGAAATCACCATTTTCAATGCGCGCCAGCATCAAATGAACACCGAGCCCTCGATTGCCAAAGAACACATCACCAACAACACAGCGGTTCGCAACACCTTACTGGAACGCGGCATTCGCCCGGAAAGCCTGCCATCCGCAGAAGACGTGAAGAAAGTGGAACGTCGATTGGCAAGCGAAGAAAAGAAATCCATCAAAAATCCCGACGCATTGGACTCATAAACTTAACGGACAATCATGGCAAAAAAATCCGATAAACTCAGCGTCGAAACTATTACCCACGACGAAGCCACCCGCCTTAACATTCCCACCGCCGAATACCAATCGGTGATGGACAAGGACGAACAAAGCCCGATTCGATTGGCCTATGAGCGCCGCAATCGTGATCTCGATCCGCAATTGGTTTGGCGCGGCAAGGACGAGCAGGATTGGTCGGACTTGGTCGTGCATGCACCTCCACTGTATATCCAGGAAAAAGTCCATCCCAAGGTCTTGATCGACGACTTGCTGCGTCGCACCGAAAGCCGGCAACCGGCGGAACCCGATCAAATTGATCTGTTTTCCGACTTCAACGGCCTGCCCAACGACAACGCCAAAACCGAGTTTTATCGCCACGACGGCCATTGGTCCAACCGCATGATTTTGGGCGACAGCTTAGCTGTCATGGCCAGCTTGGCCGAACGCGAAGGTTTGCGCGGCAAGGTGCAATGCATTTATTTCGATCCGCCGTACGGCATCAAATTCAACTCCAACTTCCAGTGGTCCACCACCAGTCGCGACGTCAAAGACGGCAACACCGACCACATTACCCGCGAGCCGGAACAGGTCAAAGCCTTTCGAGATACCTGGCGCGACGGCATTCATTCCTATTTAACGTATCTGCGCGACCGGTTGACCGTGGCGCGGGATTTGTTGACAGATTCGGGGTCGATTTTTGTACAGATTGGTGATGAAAATGTGCATCGGGTTCGGGCGGTGATGGATGAGGTTTTTGGTGAAGATAATTTCATCTCAACGATTGCGTACGCGAAAACCACAGGATTCTCAGGCGATACACTTTCAAATGTAGCTGACTATATGGTTTGGTATGCCAAGAAAATAGGCCAGCTCAAGTACCGCGATCTCTACACGGCTAAGCAAGCTGGTGAGGCCGGTGCTTCAAAATATCGGGAGATATCCACTATTCAGGCTCTTAGAAACTCTGCCCATGAACGGACTCGCCTTGCGACGTCAGCTGATCTGACGTCGCAAGGCGAGTCCGGTTCTGAGCAGCGATTTTTTTTCGCCGGTCGTGAATGGACTCCGCCAAAGGGTCTCCATTGGAAAACCACAGTAGAAGGCTTGGTTCGTGCTGCAAAAGCAGGGCGGATAATGCAAGAAGGCGCATCAGTGCGTTATGTACGCTGCCTTGATGATTTCGCGGCCAACCCCAGAACTAACATTTGGCTCGATATCGGAGGCGTTCAAAGCCGAACCGATCCCAAAATATATGTGGTTCAGACAGCAACAGAAGCAGTGCAGCGTTGTGTGTTGATGACCACAGACACCGGTGACCTCATCCTCGATCCTACCTGTGGCTCCGGTACCACTGCCTATGTCGCCGAACAATGGGGCCGCCGCTGGATTACGATGGACACGTCTCGCGTCGCATTGGCTCTGGCCCGTGCCCGCATCATGGGCGCACGTTATCCGTATTACTTGCTGGCCGATAGCTACGAAGGCCAACGCAAGGAAGCCGAACTAACTCGCACCGCACCGTCCAGCCAACGTACCAGCGGCAATATCCGGCACGGCTTTGTTTATCAGCGTATACCGCATATCACGCTAAAGGCCATCGCCAACAATGCCGAAATCGACGTCATCTGGGATAAATTTCGGGAAAAGCTGGAACCGCTGCGCGAGCAACTGAACTCGATTCTCGTAGGTTGGGCCGAACAACGTGATGCCCAACAATCGGGCGCCTCGAACGTTGGGCATCGCTCCCGCTCAGCCCAACCTACGCCATTCAAACCTTTTGAAGAATGGGAAATTCCCCGCGAAGCCGACGCCAACTGGCCGGATGCCGCAAAACAATTACATGCGGAATGGTGGCAACACTGCATCGCCCGCCAACAAGAAATCGACGCCTCGATCGCAGCGAAAGCCGATTCCGAATACCTGTACGACAAACCCTACGAAGACAAGAAAAAAGTCCGCGTCGCAGGGCCGTTCACCGTCGAAAGTTTGTCGCCGCATCGGGTACTGACTGTCGATGAAAACGATGACCTGGTCGATGGCGTGACCGAAGCGGATTCCGAGTACCGCGAAGAACGCGATTTCGTGCAAATGGTTCTGGAAAACCTGAAAACAGCCGGCGTGCAGCAAGCGCATAAAACCGACAAAATCGACTTCACATCGCTTATCCCTTGGCCCGGCGAACTGATTTGCGCCGAAGGCCGCTATAGGGAAGGCGAAGAAGATTCCGGTACCGAGAAGCGCGCGGCCATCTTCATCGGCCCGGAATTCGGCACCGTTTCCCGCCCGGATCTGGTTGCCGCCGCCCGCGAAGCCGGCGACGCCGATTTCGACGTACTGATCGCTTGTGCCTTTAACTATGACGCCCATTCCTCGGAATTCGACAAACTCGGCCGCATCCCGGTGTTAAAAGCCCGCATGAACGCCGATCTGCACATGGCCGACGACCTGAAAAACACCGGCAAAGGCAACTTGTTCGTGATCTTCGGCGAACCCGACATCGACATCCTCGACGCCGAAGACGGCAAGATTCAAGTCAAAGTCAACGGCGTCGACGTATTCCACCCCAACACCGGCGAAGTCCGCAGCGACGGTGCCGAAGGCATCGCCTGCTGGTTCATCGACAACGACTACAACGAAGAAAGCTTCTTCGTCCGCCACGCTTATTTCCTAGGCGCGAACGATCCCTACAAGGCCCTGAAAACCACGCTGAAAGCCGAAATCAACCCAGAAGCGTGGGCAACATTAAACAGCGATACCTCAAGGCCGTTCGAAAAACCCAAATCCGGTCGGATTGCGGTGAAGGTCATCAACCACCTGGGGGATGAGGTGATGAAAGTATTTAGAGTAATTTAAAGTTATGTTTAAATTACCTATTAATTTTCAAGATAATATTGTTTGAATAAAAACATTGAGATTAAAAATCTCGACTTAAGAGAATTTAATGAGCACTGAAAACATAGATAAGGTTAACGAGGACGTTGAGGAAATTGAAGGGCTTGGGAAAGATGAGGATGATTCTTTAGGTGAATACCCAATCGATACGCTGTTAATTAGAAATGAAACACGCACGGTTCATGATGTGCTTCGTCGTATCGACAAAGGTGCTTTTGTCATGGACCCAGATTTTCAACGAGATTTCATATGGTCTGATGACAAACAGAGCAAACTCATTGAATCTGTACTTATGCGAATTCCATTACCTGTATTTTATCTAGGGGAGGACGATCAAGGCAGAATGATTGTTGTAGATGGTTTACAAAGATTATCAACCTTTGATCGATTTGTTAAAAACAAACTCAGATTAAAGCTTTCTAATCAAATAGATCTTGATAAGAAATTCTTTCAAGACCTTTCTCCTAAACTTCAGAACCGTATCGAGGACTGCAATTTAATTCTATATATCATTGACTCTAAAGTGCCTGAACGTGCAAGGTTAGACATTTTTGAGCGAGTTAATGGTGGCGTTCCTTTGACGCGACAGCAAATGCGCAATTGCTTATATAATGGAAAAGCTACTCGATTTCTTAAATCTGAGGCTGAAAGAGAACTTTTTAAAAAAGCAACAGGAAGAAGTCTAAAAAATCAATCTATGAGGGACAGGGAATTTGTAAATCGATTTTGTGCTTTTCATCTTTTGCCTATTGAGGATTACAAAGATGACATGGATGATTGGCTTGCATTAGCATTAAAAAAAATGAATAAATTGAATGAAGAAGATCTTCATTCCTTATCTCTTCAGTTTCAGAATTCCCTTCAGAATAATTATTGTCTTTTTAGAGATCATGCTTTTAGAAAGCATACACCTGGTCAAAACAGGCGAAGCGTTCTGAATGCTTCACTATGGGATGTCATGATTACTGGGTTAGCGAAATATTCTCATGACCAGGTTCAAAGTCATGCAGAACAATTAAAAAATCAATATTACAAACTTATTAATGACGAAAAGTTTGTGTGGTCAATTACCTATGGACCTAACAGTCCCGATCGAGTAAGGCATCGTTTTGAAGAAACTCAAAAAATGCTTGAAGGAGTATTTAATGCTTACTCGTCTTGACCTAAAAAATTTTAAGTGCTTCGAATTACTTCGATTACCTTTAGAGCCTCTTACTCTATTATCCGGTTCGAATGCTTCCGGTAAATCATCGGTGCTACAAGCTTTGGTTTTACTTCACCAAACCATGCGTGAACACGAATGGTCGACACGCCTGATGTTAAATGGTGAATCTATTAAATTAGGATCTGTATCGGATGTTGTAGATAAGATTCATGGTCGAAAATCTTTTGAAATTTGCCTGATAGACGACGACCAGACCTATGAATGGACTTTCGTTGGGGAACGAACTGAAATGTCCATGGAAATAGAATGTGTAGAGATCAATGATAAAAAATATAATCAACCAGGTTTTTTACGCTTCTTGTTGCCGCTCAACGTATGTGATAAACCCTCACTACCTCGTCGCCTTACTGGTCTTACCTATATCACAGCAGAACGAATAGGACCGCGCGAGGTATATGCACTTGAAGATCGTCAAATTGCCTCCGTTGTTGGCCCCGCAGGCGAGCATGCAGTTAGCGTTCTTCATTGGGGAAGGGATAATCCTATCCTTGATCAGCTTGTAGTCCAAAACGAGCCAAATACACTACTACGTCAGGTAGAAGCACGAATGCGTATGTTTTTTCCCGGATGTGGGTTGGTAGTTCAGCAAATTCCACAAGCAAACGCAGTTACGCTTGGGTTGCGGACTTCAAGCGATACTGATTTTCATCGCCCCATACATGTTGGCTTTGGTCTAACTCAAGTATTACCCATTGTTATTGCCGCTTTATCTGCATCTGAAGGTGACATCTTACTAATTGAAAACCCAGAGGTTCATTTACATCCAGCTGGGCAAGCCCTAATGGGGCAATTTTTAGCTGATGTAGCAACGGCTGGTGTCCAGGTTATCTTAGAAACTCATAGTGATCATGTTCTTAATGGAATCCGGCGTGCTGTGAAAAGTAACCGAATAAAACCTGAACAAGTTGCAATACATTTCTTCAGACAGCGATCGGAGGAAATCGCTCAGGTCACAAGCCCATTGTTAGATAGTTCGGGTAACATTGATAGTTGGCCAGATGGTTTCTTTGATCAGTTTGATAAAGATGTAAATTACTTCGCAGGATGGGGAGAATAATGTGGAGCTTCTGGTAAATGATATGTCCTTAAATGGACAGTTTCCAGATATTGCAACTTTTAAGATTGCCATGGAAAAAATTCTAAGGATGCGAGGATTGGCAAAGCAATTTGGAAAAGAAATATATTGTCATAGAAACCTCGCTAATGCATCGGTTATGCACGATTTATCAATGCCGGAGGCAATTCAATCATTTGATAGGAATAAAAGACAAGCCATTATGCAATGGCTAACGAGGTATGGACCTTTTTGGGACGATTCGCGGTTACATAGTCCAGATGACTATCTTGAATGTAATGGCGAAGTTGTTACTGACACTGCAATTGGCGAGGCTGCATTCAATTGCTTTAGAGGTATTCAGCGTGACCTTATCAGTCTTACTCCCTCGTCTTGGGAATATTCGCCCATTTCTGTAGATTGGATTGCCAACGACGATATTAGTCGACGTTTCACTATTATTAATCATTGGGAAGAAAGAGAACTAGAGTCAAGCCTACAGGCAGCTCCTTTTCCTATCTTGTCGTGGGAACAGTTAGCTAACGCTGCAAAATCACGATGTACCAATCTTGTTTTTTCTTTGGACAGTTTTAGTTACCTTGATGGGCATCCTTTTGTGCATGGAGCCTCACGGCAAATATTAATACTTTTGGAAACTTTAAACCGTTTCAAAAACTGCTTTGACGAACGAGGAGAAAGAACATCAGAAGGGCATCAAATATATCAAAATCATTTCACCGGAGACAAAGCTTGGTTTACTGATTCATCAGATACCGAAAAGAATGAATTTAAAGAATCTCTTACATTTAGCCATCCAGCAAAGGATGGTTGTTCTTTATTTTGTACTTGGCACGGCAAAATAAAAACGCCTCAACTTCGAATTCATTTTTCTTGGCCTGTAAGTGCAAATGAGCCATTATATGTAGTTTATATAGGACCGAAGATCACTAAACGCTAAAGAATCTGATCTTCAAGAGAAGGACAAATGAACTTTCGGATCGCCGATACATTCACCGACAGCCTAGCCAAACTCATCGGCGTGGAACAAAAAGCTGTTAAAACTACCGCATTTGATCTGCAACTGAATCCGGAAAATCCCGGCTTCAGTTTTCATAAACTGGATCGAGCTAAGGACAAGAATTTCTGGTCGGTCCGGGTCAATACCGATATTCGCATTATCGTCCACAAAACGCAGAGCAGTTTGCTGTTGTGCTACGTCGACCACCATGATAAAGCCTATCACTGGGCAGAGCGCCGTAAGTTGGAGACGCATCCGAAAACCGGCGCGGCGCAGATTGTCGAGATTCGCGAACGCGTCGAGGAAATCGTCGTTCCCAAATACATCGAGACTCCGGTCAGCAAGCCCAATAAACCGTTGTTGTTCGAGAAATTTTCCGATGATGAATTGCTCGGCTTTGGCGTGCCGCACGATTGGTTGGCCGATGCTCGGGCGGCGGATGAAGATTCGATTCTGGATTTAGCCGATCATTTACCGGCAGAAGCGGCCGAAGCCTTATTGGATTTGGCTGTCGGTAAAACGCCGTCGAGTCCGCTGCTCATTGGGCCCGACACCGATCCTTTTCAGCACCCGGATGCCTTGCGCCGCTTTCGCATCATGGCGAACGCGGAAGAATTGGCCTTGGCGTTGGATTACCCGTGGGATAAATGGACGGTATTTTTACATCCCGCTCAACGTCAATGGGTGGAGCGCGAGTTCAAAGGGCCTGCACGGGTCTCCGGTTCCGCCGGAACAGGGAAAACTATCGTCGCACTGCATCGCGCGGTGTATTTGACCCGGCAAAATCCGGATGTGCGGGTTTTGTTGGCTACGTTCTCGCCGACATTGGCCCATGCGCTACGTAATAAATTGAAGCGGCTGATTAGCCAAGAGCCCCGGTTGGCCGAACGGTTGGAAGTACATGCGTTGGACGGAATCGGCCAACGCCTTTACGGGTCTAATTTCGGCAAATGCCGGTTGGCGGATTCTCATTTGATCCGGGATTTGTTGAGCACCGCATCCAAACGTGTAGAAGGCTATAAGTTCAGCCACACCTTTCTGTTTTCCGAATGGCAGCAAGTAGTGGATGCCTGGCAGTTGGATTGCTGGGAGGCTTATCGAGACGTCAAACGGCTGGGCAGAAAAACGCGATTGCCGGAAACCCAAAGGAAAGTGCTGTGGGCGATTTTCGAACAGGTGAAAGTTGCTTTAGATGCTCGCCAGTTGATAACTCTGGCTACCGTTTTTACGCGTCTGGCTCAGCATTTCACCGATCAAAAGCGGTTGCCGTTCGATTTTGCCGTCATCGACGAGGCTCAGGACATTAGCGTGACACAGTTACGCTTTTTGGCCGCCCTGGGCGGTAATCGAGAAAATGCGCTGTTTTTTGCCGGAGATTTGGGCCAGCGGATTTTTCAACAGGCTTTTTCCTGGAAATCGTTGGGCGTCGATGTGCGGGGGCGGTCGAGAACGCTGCATATCAACTATCGCACTTCCCACCAAATTCGGGCGAAAGCGGATTTGTTGTTGGGGCCTGAAGTTGCGGACGTCGATGGCAATGTCGAAGAGCGAGATGGCACGATCTCGGTATTCAACGGTCCGAACCCTTCGATAATGAAGTTGGAATCGATTGAACAAGAAGCTAACGCTGTAGCCGATTGGTTGGTCAATCTTACCGGCAACGGTGTGAAGCCGGATGAAATCGGGGTGTTTGTTCGTTCGGAAAATGAATTGTCGCGCGCCGGTGAGGCGGTCAAGGTGGCCAATTTACCGTTTCTGGTGCTCGATGAACGTGTCGAAACGACAACCGGCCATGTTTCGATTTGTACGATGCACGCAGCCAAGGGTTTGGAGTTTCGAGCGGTTGCTGTGATGGCATGTGATGACGAGATCGTTCCATTACAAGCCAGGATTGAATCGGTAAGCGATCAAGCCGATCTGGTAGAAGTCTACGAGACCGAACGGCATTTGCTTTACGTGGCATGCACGCGCGCCCGGGATTATTTGTTAGTCTCGTGTGGCGACATGCCGTCCGAGTTTGTCGATGATTTGCAAGAACGTTAGAAATAAAAGAAAAGGCCCAAATCAAGGAATCCGCAATGGCAAACAATTGGCTCACACAATTCATCTTTACGCATATTCGCCAAACCAAGCCCGATGGGCGACCTCTATATGCTTATAAATGTAATGAAAAAAGCTATGGTGTTTTAAGGGATGTTCTGGTCGAACAACTGAAGACGGTGGATTATTCCAAAGCTAAAGTAACCACCATACCTTTTTACTTTTGTCTTTATGCTGCCGAAACGTTTTGCCGCGAACATGAAAGCGGAGTATGGTCTTGGGATACTGTTTTCCGGCCATTAGGCATAAAAAGGCCAGATGATATCTATATTCGAGAGTGGGTCGAACGGGGGCTGGATTGGTGGAAAAGACCATTAATTAAACACAATGGTCAACGACGATTTTTTTTAAACACAATTGCCTGCGAAGGCGGCTTACCGTTAAGGTTATTGCAAAAAAACAATGCGGCAATCAACCAGTTTTTTCGTGCGATTTTAGAAGGCTATTATAAACAAGGGTGCTGTGGCGTTGATGCGGCGGAAATGATTGGCCGTTTACAAGCAGTTAAATTGCCCATCAGTTTGCGTCAGGATGTTGTTTTTCATCTTGGCGGCGAATTAATTGCAACCATTGTCGACTTGCAGCGAGAACTAGGCAATGCGCCAAATACTATCGAGAACTTGGATAAACTTATTCCAGATTGGCGCAGGCGCTTACCACTGAGACTGGAGGATCATGCAACCGAAGCGTTGCTCAAGGGTCTGGTAGACCACTCACGAGAATTATCTCGTCTCGCCCAATCTCGTCTTCGTTGGGTTGGAAAGCTCAAAGAATATCCCACTGGATGGAGAGTTCAAAAAAGTCTGGAATGTCCAGATTCTTTTACTGGCGAACAAATCATCCATTGGATTGCTCTGGACGGTGAATTGCCACCCCGATTACGATTGTTGCTAAAAACCCCCTTGTCGACGGAAACCGTAGCCCTCTTGACATTGACTCAGGGCTCTGGAAAGTCGGCTGTGTATCGTCGTGAATGGACGCGCCGTGATGGCGTTACCTTGAACGGCGCATCAGTTATGTATGAGCTCCGGTTGTTATTGCAAGTTGGTGACACTGCGCATTCCCTAACAGTTGAAAATGAAGAGGCATGGGGGGATTTACCTTGGCTTTTTGTTGCCAAGGGTAGTAACGGAGATCTGCACTACCTCGGTGAAGGCTCAAGACAAACAAGCGCCGATAATGCCTGGGTATTTACGCCGGAAGAATTCACGGTCGAATCCGAGCAAAGCGAATGCGACAAAGTAGCAGCGGATTCCAATCTAAAAAGAATTCTTTACCGAGTCTGCGGCTCCATCGATTTTGTCACCAAAGAAGGCGATCATTACCGGATTACCTGCCGGGCGGAAAAAGACGTCGAGGAAAATTACAGCATTAGTGGAAGTTCTTTACCCGGCGTTTTGAATTCTTATCCGCTGTATCTGGGGTTGCCCCGCATTACATGGAATGAAGGGGCTGCAAAGCAGACTCACCTAAAGACGCAGTGGAAACAGGTGCTTTCCGGCGCCAACTGGAATGATCATTTTGCTGAATGCTTTGGACGGGTATGGGTACGGTTATTTGATACGGAGAATAGGATTGAAATGTTTCGGCGCCAAGTGGTGGTACTGCCAAAGTCTTTTCGTATTGAGGGAAACATTGGCCAAGGCTCGACTTGTGGTCGGTATTTTCTTGAAGGTCTGTTAGGTGCTTCAGTTTTCACAGATAACGACGCACAGATTAACCGAATCGATAATGGCGTTGAAATCAGCTATCCCTTATTTGAATCAGTCAATTTACCTCAGGTTACTCTCAATCTAAATTGGGGCAACGGGGCAGAAGTTAGCCTTTATTTACCGTATCCGCAGCGTGGCGCTGTATTTCAATTGGCCGGGCACATGCTGGCCCGCGATGACATAGTTTCACTTGATCGATTAGGCGGCTTACGGTTGTTTTTACAAGACCATGCTGGCGGGTGTCGATATTGGTTTGACGCGGAACTGATTACAACCGATTTATCGGATAGCGACTTGCCCCGATTGCGATTTCGGGATCGTTTGCCATTCTTAAATTTAGGGCGCTTGGAAACCGGTTTGATGAGTTGGCAAGATCGCATTGCATCGCTATTGAGTTGTAGCCGAAGTTTAGATGCTCTGGTGAGGTTGCAGGTCTCTACGTCGCAAGGTGAAATCTTGGCACAGTTAAATATTGCCCGTTTCGATTGCTTCTTGTCGCCCGATTTTGCAGCCGACCAGGTACGCTTATCTACGCCTACATTCGAAAAAATTGGGCAAACCGGACTGCAAAATATCCGAGTTGAGACGTTTCCTTTGTGGAATCCAAAAGAACAACCCATCCCACTAGAGCCCAATGCAGAGCGGTCTGACTCTTGGAACCTCCCTGGCCAATTAACACCCGGTCCTTGGTGGATAATCGGCAGGGATGGCGATTGGGCTCGTTTTAGGCCCATTCTTTGGTCAATTCGTGGTGATAATGATTTTGCGCTTGACTCAAAACTGCAAAAATCTATTCGCGAACCAAACACTACGTTACGTGAAGAATCGCTAGCCGCGGTTTTACAGCATTTAGGCGAAAATCCGGATGATGTTGATTGGCCATTATTATTTGATTTGATTCGACTATCCCGTGAGTTTCCAACGAGTTCATTGGATGTGTTGACGCGCTTAGTATCCTATCCTGAAGCTCTTGCTTTAGCGCTTCTAAAATCAGATGACGATTTATTTGATTGTGTTTGGCGTTTAGCGGAACAATCGCCCTTTTCTTGGAGTTTACTCTCGCCTCAATGTTGGCGTAATGCAGCCGCCATGCACTTTCAAGGCCTTCAACGGGCCTTAGGTGAAATGGATGCCACTGGCGATATTATTTTTGGGGTTTTTCAACAGTTTAGGGAAAGAGCTTGTTCCAGAAGGCAATATTGGGCAGTGCTTTGTGATTGGTTACATGGAACGATCTTTAAAGACAGGCCATTAACTAATAGTCCAATGCTAATTGCGCGTACCTTGCCGTCTTTTTTTAATGAACAAATCGATAACGCGGAACTGGAACTGCAGAGCCGTCACGATGCCGACGAACATTGGCCTCAAAGCGAAGAAGTATTGAGCAGGTTGGAGTTGCTGAATGAACAGAATCAATATCAGCATCTTGACCCCATATATCGATCTGTTCGATGTGCGCCGTTCTTGGCTAGTCGGCTTAGCGTTAAAGGCGCGCTAATAAAACAGGGTAAAGAAACCTCAAAATTATCAGCACATGACTGGACAAATTTGAACACCCAAATGAGTTATTTGCAAAGTCTGCATTCCTATTTGATAACCGAGAACCTGATATACGAACTCCGTTTGCTCAGGGCTTTTGATCCCGATTGGTTCGATACGGTTTACGCTCTGGCTTTAACCATTGAATTATCTAAACTTCCACCGGAATCCGCTATTCATGACTAATCTTTTTTATACGGACTTGATCGAGCAACTAAATCGGCGCGCAACCCGAGCGGCTTTAGGTTTGTTGGGTTTTCGCAATGACGCATTACGTGCATATCTAAGCAGCTATTTCGGTAAGGAGGCGGGTTTGCCGGGCTCATTTCTTGCCGATCCGGTTTTCGAGGCCACTTTCAGTTGGCAAGCTTCTGAGTTTTCTTTAGGCGAACTCAGCGGAAATTTGTTACATAAAGATATGGTCAACGCATTATCCATGCCCCAAAATTTAAGTGATTCAGAAGACTATACATTCGATACTAACCAGTATCCATATCGCCACCAGCTGGAAGCTTGGCGTGCATTAATCGAAGGTAGTCCTACTCGATCGGCATTAGTCAGTAGTGGAACGGGGTCGGGCAAAACCGAATGTTTTTTAATACCGATCCTGAATGATTTGGCTACAGAATTGGAGCAGCGGCAAGGTGATCCGTTAACTGGTGTTCGCGCTTTGTTTTTGTATCCTCTGAATGCTTTGATTAAGAGCCAGAAGGACCGGTTAGTCGCTTGGTCTGAGCCTTTTAAAGGAAAGGTTCGTTTTTGTTTATACAACGGCGATACGCCCGATCAAGGTAAAAGCGAATGGAAAAGTGAAGTCGCAGACCGCAAAACGCTTCGTTCTAATCCGCCACCCATTCTAGTAACGAACGCCACGATGCTCGAATATATGCTGGTTCGGAATGAAGATCGTCCTATCCTTGCTCAATCACAAGGTCAATTGCGTTGGATTGTGATTGATGAGGCGCATACTTACTTGGGGTCACAAGCTGCGGAATTGACATTATTGTTGCGGCGGGTATTAAACGCCTTCGGTTGTCGAGCAGAGGATGTTCATTTTGTAGCCACTTCGGCAACGCTTGGTGATAGTAGTGAAGAATCGCGGAATCGATTAGCGGAGTTTTTGGCTGACATCGCCGGCGTTTCCGTCGATCGTATTTCAGTCGTTGAGGGCAAGCGACAAGTTCCTGACTTACCTGTTGTAGGTTCAAATGCAGTGCGAACAAAGCTCGATCTCGACAGATTGCAGGGCTCATCAAATACTGAAAAGTTCAATTTTTTGTCGAGTCATGACGCAGCACGCCACATACGATCCCGATTGACTCAACAAGCGGTCCGACTGACAGATTTAAGTCAGATTGTGTTTAAATCGGAAGCCAGTGCAGCTCGTCGGAACACTCTAAAATTTTTGGATTTATGTGCTCAAGCCAAGAGCGATAACCAGGAGCCGTTTTTACCGCTACGTGGTCACTTGTTCCATCGAACGATCAACGGTATTTGGGCGTGTGTAAATAATCAATGCCAGGGGCGAGAGAATACGGCATTAGACGATGAACGCTGGCCATTTGGTGCGGTGTTTCTGGAGCGGCGTGTGCATTGTTCGCATTGCCAGATGCCTGTGTTCGACTTGGTTCAATGCGGTGAATGTGGCGCCGAATATCTGTCTGCGAATGAAGCTTTTAGGGATGGCCAGGAATGGCTGATCCAACATGAGTACGCTCAGGATGAAGATGAGTACCAGCAAGAGTTGGAGCCGTTGGAGGGTGAAGATGAAGATTCCGTGGCTCCAGAACATAAGAAAGGATCAATCTCAGTTCTCCATCGCTTACTCACCAAAAAGGTTTCTGCACATGCGCAAGGTGTTGGTTTGAGCAATGAAGGAAAACTGGATTGGTCCGGGAAAGAAGGGATTCCTATTCATCTTGTCATCCCCTATGAAGAAACCATTAGCTGTTCGGTATGTAATAAAAAAGAACATGGTGGCAATATTTTATTTCGTCCAATACGGTTGGGAGCCCCGTTTCTTTTATCAACCGCGATACCGACAATACTAGAGCCTTTGCCTTCAATGGTGGGCGGTGAAGACGCGAGGCCGTTGGATGGAAAAAGGCTGATTAGTTTTACCGATAGCAGGCAAGGAACTGCTCGATTCGCGGCAAAGTTGCAACAAGAAAGTGAGCGAAATTACGTTAAAAGTTTGCTCTACCATTCTCTAGCGGCCCAACAAACATCGCGGGATGAACAACAAATTGAGAAGTTGCTAGTAGAAATAAAAAGCTTGGAACCAATCGCGCAGACTAATCCGGTTATTCAAGGGGTGCTCGAGGAAAGAAAAGCAAAACTCGCAAGCTTGGAATCGCCAGAGCAGGCGCAATTAACTTGGGAAGAAGCAGAGAATAAATTACTGAATTCAGAGGATTTCATTCGCTGGATGCTGCCTAACTTGAAGGAGTTAAGCTTTGGTCAATTGAACGATCGCCAATTGGCTCGCTTGTGTTTATTTCGCGAGTTTTTTATCAGGCCCAAGCGACAATTTTCATTGGAAGGTTTAGGTCTTGTCCAGCTAAGTTATCCCGCCTTGGTTAAATCAGAATTGCCGGCCGTCATCAAGCAGCATGGCATTAAGAGTGATGAATGGCATGCATTATTACAAGTGGCGTTAGATTTCCATATAAGAGGAGGGAAGAGTGTAACTATTGCACCGGACATTGGGCGTTGGTTGGGTTATCCAGGTATTCCAACCATCCAGCTGCCTCCAGGCATGGCTAAACCCGGCACAGCAAGTAAAAAAGAGAAACGCATACTTAGGCTTTGGCCGGCTACCGATTCAAACAATCCGTATGCTAGTCGATTGATACGCATTTTGGCTTTTGCATTTAAATTGGATGCAAAGAATGAAAATCATCGAGGCCAATTAAATGAATTATTAGTCGCTGTTTGGCAAGGGATTCGGACAAATTTGTCGCAAGGGGAAAAGGGCTTTCAAATAGAATTGGAAAAGCAAGCTCTACTACAAATCGTTCGTGAAGCTTGGTTTTGTCCTGTTACTCGGCGTTTACTGCCAGTTACCTTTCGCGGAATAAGCCCCTATTTACCCGAACCTGATGTGGCCGATGACATGGTTTTATGTACTAAGGTTACGATGCCTGAACTATTAAAGCCTTTTTGGTTTGGTTGTGACATTCATGAGGCGGATAGCTGGTTGGAAACGAATCCAGAAATCGCGAAATTACGTGAGTTAGGCGCTTGGTCTGATATCAGTGATCGTATTGCCTCGCATACGCGTTATCTTCGTGCAATGGAGCATTCTGCGCAAGTTGCAGGCCCCGAACTGACCAAGCGTGAAACGGCATTCAAGAACGGGCAAATCAATCTACTCAGCTGCTCCACAACAATGGAAATGGGGGTTGATATTGGAGGCTTAACGTCGGTTGCAATGAATAATGTGCCGCCTCATCCTGCCAACTTTCTGCAACGAGCGGGTCGAGCCGGGCGACGGGGCGAAACAACTGCTTTGAGTTTTACCTTATGCAAATCCACGCCTCATGGTGAAGCGGTTTTCAATAATCCGCTGTGGCCATTCGTGACTCGGCTGGCAATGCCTCAGGTTGCATTGCAAAGTGAAACCATAATTCAGCGTCATGTCAATTCAATGGCTTTGGCCTATTTTTTGTCGGATCGTATACCGGATAAAACGCATAAAGTTACAACTGGATGGTTTTTTGAATCCACTCAAGAAGATGAGTCGGCGCCTTGCGATGTTTTTGCTCGTTGGTGCGAAGAGCAAGCTTTGACAATAGAGTGTTTGCTCAATGGGTTAATTGCCCTAACCAAGCGCAGTATCTTTGCTGGAAAATCACCGAAATTTCTCCTAGGTGCTTGTGTCGAATCATTGGCAAGAGTTGTTGACAAATGGCGTCATGAATTGGATGGGTTATTGTCGCAATATGAAGTTTTAAAAACTCAAGAGGGCAATAGTAAGCCAGAACAAGCCGTTCAAATTCAACTTGCCAGATTGAGAGGTGAGTATCTGCTAGGAGTATTGGCGAGTATGGGATTTTTGCCTGGTTATGGATTTCCGACTGATGTTGTCCAGCTAGTGACCACAACGCTGGATGATTTATCGCGTAAAACAAAAAATGAAGCGACCCGCGAAGATAATCGCTCGAAACGAGCGGGCTTTCCAAGTCGTAATTTAGCGATTGCAATTCGTGATTATGCCCCCGGAACTGACACTGTGCTCGATGGGCGCGTATACCGTAGCAGCGGCGTAACGTTAAATTGGCACATGCCGGCAGAAATAGAGAGTGCGCCGGAAATTCAAAACTTACGTTGGGTTTGGCGCTGCGATACTTGTGGCGGGAATGGCACGCGGTTGATAATGCCAGAAATGTGTCCGCATTGTGGCGAGTCGGATGCTTCTAAATTAACTCGAAACCGTTACCTTCAGCCCGCCGGGTTTGCGGTCAATATTCGTTGTAAACCGCATAATGATATTTCGATACCGCAATATATTCCGGTTCGTGACCCTTTGATTTCTCTTGATGGAGCGGACTGGATGCCATTACCGAACCCGTCCTATGGACGCTTCCGCTCCAGCATTCAAGGTGAAATTTTCTATCGTAGCGAAGGCTTGCATGGCAATGGTTTTGCACTTTGTTTGCGTTGTGGCTTTGCGGATTCGATGTCAGAAAGTTCTGAGCGTCCTGAAACTATTAAGGGCCATAAGCGATTACGTGGCGGAAAAATGGATGATCGGGAAAAGGAATGCCCTGGCAACAATGAAGATTGGGCCATTCTTGACCCCATTTTTATGGGGCTGGCGACAAGAACCAATGTTCTTGAATTGCAGTTGCGTGATTGTGACGGCAAACCATTAGATAAGACGACTGCTTACACGTTGGCGGTTGCAGTACGTCAAGCCTGGTCGCTTTTGTTAGGGATAGAAGAAAATGAAATTGGATCACATGCGGCGCCAAGTCGAAATCAACAAGGTCATCCTGCTTACAGTATCTTTTTATTTGATACAGCAACAGGAGGTGCTGGCTACGTCAGTCAAGCAGTATCTCGGTTACCAGAATTAATCAGACTAGCTGAGTCGATCTTGCATTGCCCGAAAAATTGTGACTCGGCATGCCAAGCATGTTTGCTGACTTACGATACGCAACATCATAGCAATGACCTCAGTCGCCAAGCAGCCTTGGAGATATTGTCGGCGTCATATTTAAGTTCTTTCGATATACCTGAAAATATCAAGGCATTTGGTAAGGAAAGCAAATTGGAAATGGAGCCGCTGATTTTGGCATTAAATAGGGAATGGCAAAAGCATCCCATTTCATTGGTTAGAGTTTATCTCGGTGGTGATGCTTCTTTATGGGAGCCATTGGCTTGGTGCTTAAGAAGTGAGCTTAATCGACTAAATTGCGCAAAAATAAAACTGCAGTTCGTTTTAACGTCTGAATCGTTGGAACAATTAAGTTTTTGTCAGCAGGCCGAATTAGAAGCTTTGGCGACTTATGTCAATGCCGACATTTATAAATCAGAAACTATTTTGACTGAAGGTAGCCCGGCATTGCCTTTGATTCTTGAAGCCGGCTCCGACCAAATTGAAATTCGTTGGGTTGCAAGTTCCGAAATAGCCTTAGCGCTGGTTCCTCGGTGGGGAAATGGTGATTCAGGTGTTCAATATGTATTTGCTCGCTCAACGCATGCTATTGCTTCTGAGCCCATCAATGCTAAGTTGATCGACATTAAAAGCTTGCGAAATCCTCAGCCCGGTTTGATAGAGTTGGAAATATGCCAAGAACTGAATGGCCCTTCAAACTCATTCGGTGAAAGAGCCTGGGAGCTCATTACAATGTATGTTCCGAAGCTCAGTGAGATGTTGAATGGTAACGTTGATTTGATAGAAGTCGCTTATACGGATAGATATCTGCGATCACCACTAGTAATCATTTTGCTTAATAGTTTTCTCACTGCTTTATGCAATTATCGAAATGGTATGAATGCGAAAACTAAAATATCTATTACTACTTCCAGGTTAGATCGCCTAAATAATGACTCGCCGAGGTTTCTATTCCATGACTGGTGTAATGCTAAAGATAGAACGGATATTGTAAACTTATGGTTCAGCCAGAAGTTCTCTAATTTTTCATGGGGCGATAGTAATTCAAACATTCAATTACCGCACGAAAGAAAATTACAACTTAAATGGGCTGATGGAAGCCAATCAAAGATCGTTCTTGATCAAGGTGTCGGATATTGGCGATTAATTCGAGGCATTAGAGCGGATTTTCCATTTGAAAGTAACATAGAAAAACAAGTCTGTTATTTAGAAAAAGCGAATGTAATTGTTGAGTCGTTGAGTAAACACCATTCGACACGCT
This sequence comes from Methylotuvimicrobium sp., assembly GCF_050611805.1. Taxonomy (NCBI): domain Bacteria; kingdom Pseudomonadati; phylum Pseudomonadota; class Gammaproteobacteria; order Methylococcales; family Methylococcaceae; genus Methylotuvimicrobium; species Methylotuvimicrobium sp. The sequence goes on along the minus strand of NZ_JBNGHF010000026.1, from coordinate 32,464 downwards.
GGTATTACGGGAATACATAGGCGTTTAGCACTGCTTGGTTAATTTAATCTTACTCTACTGGCACTAATGATCCATAAGTACCGGTAGGAATCCTCTTTGTTTTTTGTGTTAAGCGGAGCATCGTAAGAGATTAATATTATTTTCACAGTTATGAGTTGAATTCGCCAATATATGATCGGTTGCTGCAGGAAAATTATCAGTTAGTCTAAAGCCTTTCTATGCTCTAGTTCGTCACAATAAATGGTTGCTGCTGCACTTGGAAAAATATTAAGGCGCTCAATCGCTGTAAATAATCGATTTGTCCGCTAATTCGCGTAAGGTTTTTAAGCCTTGGTCGATAACCAGCTGCGTATCGCTTGCCTGGAGTTCGCCGGCGAGTTGCGTTAAGCAAGATTCGGCATTGATTCCCGGGGTATTTTGTACGATTTCCAAAAGACGATAGGTCGATGGCGTTATTTGCATGAACTTCACGTTATCGTCCGGAGTCCGGTAAACGATCAAAAAACTGGGGGCCTCGGGCGGTTCATAAGGAATGAAGTCCGTTGAGATTTGATGAACCGGAAAACGATAGGCTAAAAGCCATGCCAGTGGCGATAGAAATAACGGCAAAGGACCCAAATTCATCTCAGACGCAATGGTTGCCGGCGCTTCTTCCTTTGCGATTGCCAGCGCCATTTCCACCCATTCGTAATGTGCGAGTTCGAGCATGAACGGCAAATCGTCCGAACCCTGGCGTTCGTTTTGCAAATAATCCAAAAATTCTTCGGGGATTTCAGAAAAATAGGGCGTGTTGCTGCGGTGTTCCGAGTAAAAGTCCCGCGCGAGCGTAAGCCAGTTTTCCTGTGAGAGCAGCGATTTCAATACCGGAAAGTTGCTCGATAAAAAGCTTTCGACATTATTAAAAAACAACTCGCGGTACATCGACATGCGTTCCGGGGCCACATCGTCCGGAGCCGGGTTTCGGTCGGGATTTCGAATGAATGCGGCAAATTCTTGTTGTTTGGCTTTGAAGTCGATTTTGGCTTTATGCTGTTCTACGCTCATGTTGCTTTTTCCAAGCCTGTTGAATGGCGGCGATCGTTTCTGTTTCCTTGATTAACTCCGGCAGTGGCGGAATGTTGAAGTCCCGCTCCAGCAAGGTTGGGAATATGCCGTAGAGTTCGTATGCCTTGCCAAGCAGTTTCCAGACCGGGTCGATGACCGGGGTGCCGTGCGTGTCGACTAAAAAGTCTTCGGCTTCGACATAATGGCCGGCAATATGTGCATAGGCGATTCGCTGCGCAGGTATCGCCTTTAAAAACGTTTCGGCATCGTAGCCATGATTGACGCTGTTGACATAGATATTGTTGAGATCGAGCAAGATGTCGCAATCGGCTTCGTTGACCACAGCGTTGAAAAAATCGATTTCATCCATTTCACGGCCAGGCGCAGCATAATAGGAAACATTTTCGATCGCGATTTTTTGTTCGAGAATGTCCTGAACGCGGCGGATACGCGCAGCGGTATGGGTAATCGCTTCTTCGGTAAAGGGAATCGGCATTAGATCGTACAGGTGGCCGTCTTTACTGCAATAGCTAAGGTGTTCGCTATACAGTTTGATGCCGTGTTCGGCCATGAAGGATTTGACGGCCTTGATAAAGGTTTCATCCAACGGGTCGGTGCTGCCGATCGATAAGGAAAGTCCGTGACAAACGAAGTCGAAACGCTCGGTCATATTGCGCAGTTGCCGGCCGAATCTGCCGCCGATCGTTATCCAATTTTCGGGAGCGATTTCGTAAAAATCGACTGATGCGGGGGGCGTGTCGACGATGCTATTCAGAAAAGTTCGGCGTAAACCAAGACCTACGCCACGGACTAGATGTTGAGTCGTGTTCATCGGAACACCTGTTGTTTTTGCTGGATAGAGGGTGATTGGATCACCCTCTATTAGGACGCAATTGCTTTGTTTGGAGTAAAGCAATATTTTAATGAAAGCCGTTTTGCTTCATTTTATTTAGTTTTATCGGCATCATCGCCTTCCGGTTTTGTCATGCCGCCGCATTTGCCTTCGCCGCAGGTCATTTCCTTGCTTGACTTGTCGGCCGCCGGTTTTTCGTCTTTTTTGCCGGCGCATTTGCCTTCTTCCATTTTCGGCGTGCTGGTCATGCCGCCGCATTTGCCTTCGCCGCAGGTCATTTCAGCCTCGGCGACTTGCATGTAACCGGAAGAGAGTTCGGTCATGCCGAATGGATTAGCCTCGGCGTGTGCAGTAGATAAAGCGAGAGTAGAAACCATAGCGGTGCCCATTGCAGCAGCGAATGGCGATTTGTTCATTTTTTTCATAATAAATCCCAGTGTGTTTTGGTTGTGGAAAAAACAGATTGATTAACACCTTGTAAGGCTAGCAAAAAAATCTGAATCGTTTATGAATTGCGTTAAGTACAGTATTGCAACATTGTTGCGACAGCACAGCAACTAGATCAGTTCCTCCTTTTACAATGTTTTGGCGAGGCATGCAAACAGCGTAAATTTTTATTCTAAGGATACAATGGCTTTTTGCAGGGTCAATAGTTAGCAGTTAGCAGTTAGCAGTTAGCAGTTAGCAGTTAGCAGTTTGACGTATTTGTAACTTAATTGCTCCTTAGTCTTTAACCTAAATTCAGCAGTTTATACCTTTCGCACTTCAAATTTCGGCAGCGCCTGAGGAGGCGCCAGGGTGTGCGGCAAAGGCTTTGCCAGCATGGAGCTGGCATAGAGCCTACAGGGATGTATTCACGGCGTCCTTTGACGGACACCCTGGCGCCGAATTTTGATCTGCGATGGGTATAACCATGAAATACATGAAGTTCATTTAGTTTTTTAATGGCTTGTCCTAAGATTTTGAACAACCTTTTAAGTGCAAAAAGGATTTTCATAGGCCGAATAAACCATTGAAGTAACTTCTTATTCTTAATTATCTTCATGGTGAAATAGATTCAAATACTCTTCTCCTTGAATTCGCAGAGGTCGGCGATGATGCAATCCGGGCATTTCGGCTTTCTTGCCGTGCAAGTATATCGGCCGTGAAGGATCAGCAGATGATGTGCATCTTTTTTGTGGGCTTTCGGGACGTATTTGTCCAGTTTTCGTTCGACTTCGAGCACGTTTTTTCCTGGGGCGATACGTGTTCTGTTCGCGACTCGGAAGATATGGGTGTCGACTGCAATCGTCGGGTGGCCGAACGCGGTGTTCAAAATGACGTTTGCCGTTTTACGGCCGACGCCGGGTAACGCTTCGAGCTCGTCGCGGGTTTGCGGAACCTCTCCGTTGTGCTTTTCCAGCACTTGCCGACACAGTTGAATGATGTTTGCAGCCTTGCTGTTGAACAGTCCGATAGTCTTGATATGTTCCTTTAATCCGGCCTCGCCTAGGTTCAAAATCGATTCGGGCGTATTGGCGATGGGGAATAATTGTGCCGTGGCTTTGTTGACGCCCTTGTCGGTGGCTTGGGCCGACAATACGACAGCGATAAGCAGTTCGAAGGGCGACGAGTAAGTTAGTTCGGTAGTCGGTTCCGGGGTAGCTGTCGCCAGTCTGTCGAAAATTGCCTGACGTTTGGTTTGGTTCACTGTTCCTGGGCGGCTTGAATCGGGATCTGAATATGGGCCGGTTTACGCTGTTCGACCTTGGTATCGATAATATTTTTTAATGCGATCAACAAGCCGAGGCCGATAAACGCACCTGGCGGTAAAATTGCCAGCAACATACCGGAATAATCGGTTATCACATCGATTTGCCAGGTTTTAGCTGCTTCGCCGAACATCAATTCGGCCTTCGCGAATAAAGTTCCAGAGCCGATGATTTCACGCAAACTGCCAAGCGTTACCAGGGCAAAGGTAAAGCCAAGGCCCATCGATAGGCCGTCTAATAAAGCCTTGTCGGCACGTTGCTTTGAAGCATACGCTTCGGCCCGGCCGATGATAGAGCAGTTGGTGACGATCAACGGAATGAAAATGCCGAGGATTTTATAAAGTCCGAAGAACCACGCGTTCATCGCGAGTTCGATCATCGTGACCACGCTGGCGATGACTAGTACGAAAACCGGTAAACGGATTTCGTCGGGAACGAAGTTACGGATCAGTGAGACGACCGTGTTCGAAACGACTAAGGTCATCGTCGTGGCAAGGCCAAGTCCGAGGCCGTTAATGACCGTGTTGCTTACGGCAAGTAGCGGGCACAGTCCGAGTAATGCGACGAAGGCTTGGTTATTGAGCCATAAGCCGTCTTTGACGATTTTACTGTATTCGGAGAACATTAATTTCCTCCTTCGGGAGTCGATTCTGTCGTTGAAAAAATCCGGGCCTGGTTGTGTTTGAAATAAAGCAGTGCGTTTTTAACAGCCCCTACCACCGCGCGCGGCGTGATCGTTGCGCCTGTTAATTGGTCGAAGTGGCCGCCATCGCGCTTAACATCCCATTGCGATTGGTGAGGCTCATCGAGCGATTTACCATCGAATGATGAAATCCAGTCGCTACGCTCGATTTCAATGCGGTCGCCAAGGCCTGGTGTTTCGCGATGCGAAAGGGTCCGGACGCCGCTAATAGTGCCATCGGTTTTTACGGCTACCAACAGGCTGATATTGCCGCTATAACCGTTAGGTGTTATTACCGTCATGACCGCTGCGACCGGCTCGCCTTTTTTTCGGGCGCGATAAATGACTGTCGGTTTTGTGGAGCCCTGGTTGAGGTCGGTCACTTCGAGCGTATCGTTGACGATGTCGTTGTCGTAAAGCGACTCGGGAATTACGGCTTTCAAGTTAGCCAGTAAGGCTTGCCGTTCATTTTCCTGTATTTTGACTTCGGTTTTATGAAAAGTGAGTGAGGTTAAGCCCAGGCCCAGCAACGAAAATCCGCCTAATATCGCGGCTGCCGATAAAGTTTTTTTAATAATAGCGTTCATGCTTTTTGACCAAAGACGCGAGGCCGCGTGAAATAATCGATTGCCGGTGCCGTTAAGTTAGCCAATAAAACCGCGAAAGCCATTGCATCCGGGTAGCCGCCCCAAACACGAATAATATAAACTAATGAACCGATCAGTAGTCCGTAAATAAGTCGGCCATTAACCGATGTGGCTGCGGTCACCGGATCGGTTGCGATGAAAAATGCGCCCAGCATCGTCGCGCCGGCAACTAAGTGAAAACTTGGCGCGGCAAACTGATTGTTGTCGATCGCATAACAGATACTTGCGAATAGACCAAGTCCAAGCAGCAATCCGACCGGAATTTGCCAGCCGATGATTTTACGCCATAGGAGCCAGAGCCCGCCAAGCAAATAGCCTCCGGCCACCCATTCCCAACCCTTTCCTGCTAAAAGTCCGAAAACGGAATCGGTTTTTATTTCCGGTACCGATCTGCCTAGCCCCAATTGAGTCCTGACGCTATCCAGCGGTGTGGCCATCGTGATTGCATCGAATTCGATGTTTGCCGGTAGTTGCTCGAGAAAAATCAATTTAAGCCAGTCGACTTCGTTCAATGCGACCGAGCCGAGTTCGATCGGCGCGAGCCAAGCGGTCATCTGCATTGGAAACGAGACCAATAGTAAGACATAGCCGGTCATCGCCGGATTAAACGGGTTGTAACCCAAGCCGCCGTATAAATGTTTGGCGATTACGATCGCGAACAAGATACCTACGACGGTAATCCACCATGGCGCAATAACCGGCAGCGAAATTGCCAGTAGCACCGCGGTTACGACGGCACTCAAGTCTTTGAGTGTCGAGCCGATCGGTCTGCCGCGTAAGCCCAGAATCGATGCTTCGGCAAGCAGTGCAACGACAACTGCTAGGGCAATGTTGATTAAAACGCCGATGCCGAAAAACCAAGTCATCGCGGCAATGCCAGGAATCAAGGCCAACAAGACTTGCAGCATTACCCGATCAACACTGTTGACAGGTTGAAGGTGCGGCGACATGACGGTTGAGAATTTCATTTATTCCGCTCCTTCGATGGCGGTTTCAGCGGCTTTTAATTTGGCCAGGGCTTCTTTTTTGCGGCGAGAGCGTTCGGCTCTCTCGGCCTGTTCACGAGCCTTGCGTTCAAGAAGGAAGTCGTGCCGGCGTTTCGCGATTGCCGCTTTTTCAGCCTCTTTGGCCTTGGCGATGGTCTTACTTTTCGCGGCTCGGTAATATTGCACCAATGGGATCTGGCTCGGACAAACAACCTCGCAACAGCCGCATTCGATACAATCGAATAGGCTAAATTCTTTGCATTTCTCCAAATTGCCGGCACGGCTATGCCAGTAAAGCTGTTGCGGCAGCAAGTCTACCGGGCAGGCTTTCGCGCAATCGCCGCAGCGAATACAAGGTCGGATCTCTTTACTTGTGGCGACTTCGGATCCGGCAGCGGCCAGAATGCAGTTGGTGGCCTTGACGATTGGTATGTCGTCCTCGGGTAACGCGAAACCCATCATGGGGCCGCCCATGATCAAACGCTCTACAGAGTCTTGATAGCCGCCGCATTGATTGATCAAATCGCTAATCGGCGTGCCGATGCGCGCACGCATGTTTTGTTGTTGTTTTACGCCTTGGCCGGTGACGGTCACGACTCGCTTGGTTAATGGTAGGCCGCGGCAAATGGCGTTATACACGGCCGCGGCCGTGCCGACGTTTTGACAAATTACGCCCACATCGGCCGGAATGCCGCCTGACGGCGTTTCTTTGCCGGTAACGACGCGGATTAATTGTTTTTCGCCGCCGGTCGGATAAAGAGCCGGGATTTTCACTACGGTCAGTCGACGATCCCTCGATTGTTCGATGGCGGCCGATAATGCCTGAAACGCTTCGGTCATATGATCTTCGACGGCGATAATACCATCGCCGACTTGTAGCGCATGCATCAAAATCAGCGCGCCTTGAACGATAGCATCCGGTTCGGCTTGCATCAGGACATTGTCGCAGGTGATATAGGGTTCGCATTCGGCGCCGTTCAATATCAGTGTGTCGATATGGCGTTGCGGTCCCGGGTTTAGTTTGATCGAGGTAGGGAACGCCGCGCCGCCGAGACCGACAATGCCGGCTTGGCGGATTTTGGCGCGCAACGTAGCAGCGGGCTCTAAGCGGTAATCTTCAACGGGTTCCGGCGGCAATGCTTCATCGCGTCCGTCGGTGTCGATGATGATGCACGGATCCGATAACCCGGAGGGGTGAGGTATGATGCGATCTTCAATTGACTTAACGGTACCCGAGCTTGCTGCATGAAGCGGGGTTGCCAGGAAGTGATCGGAGTCTGCGATGATTTGGCCGCGCAGCACGGTATCGCCAGGAGCGACGGTCGCTTTGAGTTGTACGCCGGGCCTTTGTTGCAAAGGATAGATCAGTTGTTTCGGCAGCTCAGCATTAACAATCGGTCGGTGTGCCGACAGGTGTTTATGAGCGGGCAGGCGCAAGCCGCCGTGAAAGCGCCAAGTTTTAAGCATATTTCTTTACCGGTTCCGGCCATTGCCAGTTGTTAAGGTCTTCGGGTATCGGTTCCATAACGATGCAATCGACCGGGCAAGGGTCGACGCAAAGCTCGCAGCCGGTGCATTCGTCGGCTATCACGGTATGCATCATCTTCGCGGAGCCAAGTATCGCATCTACCGGGCAAGCTTGAATGCATTTGGTGCAGCCGATGCACAGGTCTTCGATGATGACCGCGACACTCTTGGGTTTTTCTTCTCCGAATTCGGCGTTGAGCGGTTTCGCTTCGACGCCTAGTAAGTCGGCCAGCGCTTCGACGCCGTCTTGTCCTCCCGGCGGGCATTGGTTAATATCGGCATCGCCGGCAGCGATCGCTTCGGCATAAGGGCGGCAGCCGGGAAAGCTGCATTGCCCGCATTGCGTTTGCGGAAGAATCGCTTCGATTTTATCGACAATCGGATCGCCTTCGACCCTAAAATAGATGGCCGAAAATCCGAGTATTACGCCAAATACGGCAAATGTGATGCAAATGATTAGTATCATCGGATTTATCTGGTCGAATTAGAATAATTAACATTTGAGTAACAATCCTCACTCATCGTTCCATCGCTTTGCATTGATGGCATGAGGTTTATTACATTTTTCATTCGCCCTAAGTGTGTCGAGGGTAAATGTAAAATTAGAACGGGTTTGCGTGAGCGATTACTTGAAATTAATTGGCTGTTTAGCCTTTAACTAAGCCACTGAATCCCATGAAGGCCATGGACATTAATCCGGCCGTTACTAGCGCTATCGAGTTGCCTTTGAACGGCAGGGGGACGTCGGCAACGTCGATTCTTTCGCGCAACGTCGAGAAAAGGGTCAATACCAGCGAAAAACCGACCGCGGCACCGAAACCGTATAAAGCCGATTCCAAGAAGCCGTGTTGGGTTTGTACGTTCAGCAGGGCAACGCCTAGAACCGCGCAATTAGTGGTAATCAGGGGCAAAAATATGCCCAGTACCTGGTAAAGGAGCGGGCTGGTTTTGTGAACGACCATTTCGGTAAATTGCACAACAAAGGCAATCACGACGATGAAGGTGATCGTGCGTAAATATTCCAGTTCTAATGGGATTAATAGATAACGATTCGCCAAATAACTGCAAACGGCGGATAAGGTCAGTACAAAAGTCGTCGCGAACCCCATTCCCAAGGCCGTTTCCAGTTTTCGGGAGACGCCCATAAAAGGGCATAATCCTAAAAATCTTACCAATACAAAATTATTGACCAGTATCGTACTTACCAGAATGATTAGATATTCTTTCATCGACTGAACTAAGTCCGGATATGCCGGAAAAGGGTTATTAGAAATGTTGTTTTTTCAAGACAACGCATGTCAAGTGATAATAACCAACTATAACACTAAAGAATTATTCTGCAAATCAATGCCTGCCGATATATAACGAACAAGGGCATGCATTATAGCGATATTAGCCAAAAAACAAAAACTAAGCGGAGTTGTTGCGGTTGATTTAATAAGCTAGGGTTGTTGTTCGGCTGCGACAATGTAGAAGTTGGCTATTCAAAAAAACTGACTTTACCGTTTTCAATATTATACATGGCGCCGATTATTCCGATTTCGCCGCTATTTGCCATCGCATTCAGAAGAGGGCTCTGCTGTCTAATTTGTTTGACCATGATTTCGACGTTGCGTTCGGCAACTTGTTCAACGAGAGAGTCGTCAGGGTTGCTGATTCGAGCTAGCCGGCCGTTTTTAACAGAGTCGACCGCAGGTCGAATCTTATCGAGCAAGCCGGTTAGGTGATCGAGTTTTGCGTCGGCGCAGGCGCCCTTGATTGCGCCGCAGTGGCTATGGCCGAGTACGACAATCAGCTTGGATCCTGCCAATTTACAGGCAAATTCCATGCTGCCTAATATATCGTTATTAATAACATTGCCGGCAATGCGAACGCTGAATATGTCGCCTAAGCCTTGGTCGAAAATTAATTCGGCCGAGGTGCGCGAATCGATGCAGCTAAGAATAATCGCAAACGGAAACTGGCCTTCGACGGTTTCATTGATTTGTTCCAACTGGTTACGGTTGGCTTTAAGATTGTAGACGAAGCGTTGGTTGCCTGCTTTTAAGATTTCTAAAACGTCTGCCGGCGTCAGCGACTGTTGCGATTCTTTGTCGAGCGGATGAACTCTTTGTACCGGCTCGAGAACGCCGTACCCCCTCAGATTTTCGATAACTAAATGAATATTCTTACGTTCGGCTTCGATTTTAAAGTTTTGTATGATTTCATAGACGTCGAAGTCGATGTATTTGGAGCTGGTTGCATCGATAACGACTTCAGAATTTTCGGGAAGTTGGTCAAGTAGCTGCAGGATATTGGCTTTATTAAGAAAAGAGACATTTTCAGATAATGTAATAAAGTGTTTATTGGCTTTTTGTTCCTGATGTAGATAAAAGCCGACTTTCAAATTTTCCAGCAAAATAAAAAACAGTGCGATGCTCATGCCGATCGCAATGCCGGTTAGCATGTCGGTAAAAATAAGCCCAAGCACAGTCGCGGCAAAGGGGATGAATTGATATATCCCCGTTCGGTACATTGTTATGAAGCGACGCAAGTCTGCCATCTGGCAACCAATGACTAACAAAACCGCCGCAAGACTCGCCAGCGGAATGGTATTCAAAAGGCCGGGAATCGATATTACCGCTGTTAGTAATAATGCACCATGAATGAAAGCCGAGGCCTTGGTTCTGCCGCCCGATAAGATATTGGCAGAGCTGCGCACGATGACTTGGGCGATCGGGATGCCGCCTAACAAACCGGAGCAAATGTTGCCTATGCCTTGTGCTTTCAGTTCCCTATTATTTGGTGTCACTCTTTTATACGGGTCTAGCTTATCGACGGCTTTGACGCACAATAGAGTTTCGAGACTGGCAACCATGGCTAGGGTGAACCCGGTCGTGTAAACTGATGGGTTGGTGATTTGCGAAAAATCCGGCAGCGTTAGGTAAGCAATCAGTTCGACGGCTCGATCGACCTCGGGTAATGAAACCAAATGATTGCCGCTCAAAGCCAACTCGGGAAACCATCCGAGGAGTAATTGATTAAATGCTACGCCGGTTAATATGGCCGCCAATGCACCGTGAATCCATTGCGTAAAACGATATTGTTTAATGAATGGCGACTCCCAAAGCAGTAGAATAGTCAATGATGCCAGCGAAATAATAACCGCGCCGGGAGAAATAAAATCGAGCATATGGACCAATTCGGATGCCGTTGTGAATTGGTCGCTTTGAGTGAAGGAGATATCGCCTTCATAATCAGCGTCGTAGCCGAATGCATGCGGTATCTGTTTCAGAAAAATGATAATGCCGATTCCGGTCAGCATGCCGGATATGACCGCGGATGGAAAATAATAGCCGACGATGCCTGCGCCGAGTCGTCCCATGGTCACCTGAATAAAACCTGCTATAACGACGCTTAGCAGGAAGGCTTCAAAGCCAAGACTTTGTATCGCGGCATGGGCGATAATCGCAATGCCGGCAGCGGGCCCGCTTATGCCAAGAGATGATCCGCTTAAACCGGAAACGACCAGTCCGCCGATGATTCCGGCAATCAGTCCTGAAAACAGCGGTGCGCCGGATGCCAGTGCGATACCTAGCGATAACGGCACGGCGACCAAAAAAACCACGACGCCGGCGGGAAAATCGTACCTAAGACTGGCATTAAAGCCGAAAAGGTGCTTGCGTTCGCTCATCAAAGGCTGATCTTCTAACATGATTTTATCCGGTTAACGCTGTGTTTCTTAAATTAAGGCGCTGAATTATTATACTCCGCCTAGAAAAATATAACGCACACAACGGGTTTTCTACAGCAATTCCCGCTTGACGAGGATGCCGGCAGCATACCTAAGATTCTTTCTTGAGCAATCTTTTGAATACTTAGGTGTTTCGATAAACCTGTGCCGAAATTTGACCGGCAAAGGGTTTGTCTTGGTATTCCAAAATTTATTTGACAACATTAATATGATTTGCGAATGAGTAACTAAAATGAGCATTTTATGACAAAAAAAGCATTAATTACCGGCATCACCGGGCAGGACGGATCTTATTTGGCCGAGTTTTTACTCGAGAAGGGATATGAAGTTCACGGTATCAAACGCCGCGCCTCACTATTCAATACACAACGGGTCGATCATATTTACCAAGACCCGCATGTCGAAAATCAAAAGTTCGTATTGCATTACGGCGATTTGACCGATTCTTCCAATCTGACCCGCATTTTGCAAGAAGTACAGCCGGATGAGGTTTATAACCTAGGGGCGCAGTCTCATGTCGCGGTAAGTTTCGAATCGCCGGAGTACACGGCCGATGTCGATGCGATGGGGACGCTTCGTTTATTGGAAGCGATTCGTTTGTTGGGCTTAGAGCAAAAAACCCGCTTTTATCAGGCATCCACTTCGGAATTATACGGCTTGGTACAAGAAACTCCGCAGAAAGAGACTACGCCGTTTTATCCTCGCTCACCTTATGCGGCGGCCAAGCTTTATGCCTATTGGATTACCGTGAATTACCGAGAAGCCTACGGCATGTATGCCTGCAACGGCATTTTGTTCAATCACGAATCGCCGCGCCGGGGCGAAACCTTCGTGACTCGAAAAATTACCCGAGGCTTGGCTAATATTGCGCAAGGCGTCGAACAGTGCCTTTTTATGGGTAACATGAATGCGCTTCGCGATTGGGGGCATGCCAAGGATTATGTACGCATGCAGTGGATGATGCTGCAGCAGGATGAGCCCGACGACTTCGTTATCGCCACTGGCGTTCAATTCAGCGTTCGCGAGTTTATCGAATGGTCGGCGTCCGAGCTGGGAATAACGCTCCGCTTCGAAGGCAGCGGGGTTGACGAGGTCGGCGTGGTCGCATCGATTGACGGAGATTCGGCGCCGGCATTGTCGGCGGGCGATATCATCGTTCGCGTCGATCCGCGTTATTTCCGTCCGGCAGAGGTCGAAACGCTATTGGGCGATCCCACCAAGGCCAAGGAAAAGCTCGGTTGGGTGCCGGAAATTACGGTGCGCGAGATGTGCTCCGAAATGGTGCGCGAAGACCTTAAAGCCGCCAAACGTCATGCCTTGTTGAAGTCGCATGGCTTGGATTTGCCGGTCTCGGTGGAGAGTTAATAATGAGCCGCGATCTCAATCAGACTGTTTTCGTGGCCGGCCATCGAGGCATGGTCGGTTCCGCCATCGTTCGACGGATACAAAGTTTAGGTTATCGGTCTATTTTGACGGCAGGCCGCGACGAGCTTGATCTATTGGATCAGGCGGCCGTAATGGCTTACTTTTCGGCGCACCGGATCGATCAGGTTTATTTGGCGGCGGCCAAGGTCGGCGGCATTCATGCCAATAACACCTTGCCGGCTGAATTTATATACCAAAACCTGATGATCGAGGCGAATATTATCCATGCGGCCCATCTTGGCGGCGTTCAGCGATTGTTGTTTTTGGGCTCTTCTTGCATCTACCCTAAGCTTGCCAAGCAACCGATGCACGAGCAGGCGTTGTTGACGGGCCTGCTCGAGCCGACCAATGAACCGTATGCGATCGCCAAAATTGCCGGCATTAAGTTATGCGAGAGTTATAACCGCCAATATGGGCGCGATTATCGTAGCGTGATGCCGACCAATCTCTACGGGCCGAACGATAACTTTCATCCCGAAAACAGCCATGTGATACCGGCCTTGATTCGGCGCTTTCATGAAGCGGTTCAAGCCGGTGATGACGAAGTCGTGATTTGGGGCAGCGGGACGCCGATGCGTGAATTTTTGCATGTCGACGACATGGCCGCCGCCAGCGTGCATGTGATGGAGCTGGATGCCGGAATTTACCAAGCGAATACTCAGCCGATGCTTTCCCATATCAATGTCGGAACCGGGGTGGATTGTACAATTCGGGAGTTGGCCGAAACGCTCGCGAAGGTGACCGGGTTCAAAGGCAAGTTGAGCTTCGATGCGACCAAACCGGACGGGGCACCCCGTAAGCTGATGGATGTGTCACGTCTTAAAGCGCTGGGTTGGGAATATCGTATCGGTTTAGAGGAAGGTTTAACAGATACTTACCGATGGTTTGTCGACCATATCGGGAGGGCGAGGATATAGCGATGAATGCTTATTCATGATCGTTAAGGTTTAACAATCCGGCGTATGATATACGACAATATCTGAAGTCGATGCGTAGAAGCTATTAGAGCTTTTAACTGTAACTAATGGGGTAGAAGGTATATAATCCGAAACTTTTAAATAGTTATTACTCAATTCTCACCGGAAAAAAGCATGGTTGGTAAGCTGGTTAAATTTATTGTAGGTAGTCGCAATGACCGACTGGTCAAAAAGAAAAGGAAGCTGGTCAAAAAAATTAACGCGCTCGCTTCCGATTATGAAAAGTTATCCGATAGCGAGTTAAAGGGCAAAACACAAGAGTTTCGTGATCGTCTCGAGCAGGGCGAAAAGTTGGATAATTTAATCCCGGAAGCCTTTGCAACGGTAAGGGAAGCCTCTGCTCGGGTATTCGGCATGCGTCATTACGATGTGCAATTAATCGGCGGTATGGTTCTTAATGACGGCAAAATTGCCGAAATGAAGACCGGCGAGGGGAAAACCTTGATGGCGACCTTGGCGGCTTATCTTAATGCCTTGCCGGGACGCGGAGTGCATGTCGTCACGGTCAACGATTATCTCGCGGCTCGCGACGCGCAATGGATGGGACGCGTATACGAGTTTTTAGGTTTGACGACCGGCGTTATCGTTAGTCGCATGGATAGCGCGGAGAGGCGAACCGCTTATACTGCCGATATCACCTACGGTACCAACAACGAGTTCGGCTTCGACTATTTGCGCGACAACATGGCTTTCAGCTTGGCGCAAAAAGTACAGAGAGATTTAGCATTTGCGATCGTCGACGAGGTGGATTCGATTTTAATCGACGAGGCGCGCACGCCATTAATTATTTCCGGACCGACCGAGGAAAGCACTGATATTTATATCAAAGCCAACGAGATCGTGCCTTTTTTGACCAAACAAGAAAAAGAAGATAGTCCGGGCGATTTTTTTGTTGACGAGAAAACCCGGCAGATTTATTTGACCGAGGAAGGCCATGAGCACGTCGAACAATTGATGACCGAACATGGCTTGATGGTCGATGGAGGTAGTCTTTACGATGCGTCGAACATTCGGCTAATGCATTATCTGAATGCATCGTTGCGCGCCCATCATTTATTTCAAAAAGACGTCGATTATATTGTTGCGAACAATGAAGTCATGATCGTCGATGAATTTACCGGGCGCATTATGCAGGGACGGCGTTGGTCTGAAGGCCTGCATCAGGCCATTGAAGCCAAAGAACGCGTGACGATACAAAATGAAAATCAAACGCTGGCCTCGATTACATTCCAAAATTATTTCCGCCTCTATGAAAAGCTGTCCGGGATGACCGGTACGGCCGATACCGAAGCGTTCGAATTGAACAAGATTTACGGTCTTGAAGTGGTCGTCATTCCGACCCATCGGCCGATGATTCGTAAAGACATGGGCGATTTGGTTTATTTGACGGCTCGGGAAAAATACCAGGCCATTGCTCAAGACATCAAAAGTTGCGTTGAGCGTGGTCAGCCGGTTTTAGTCGGAACGACATCGATCGAAAATTCCGAGATCATTTCCGCATTACTTACCAAGGAAAATATTAAGCACGAAGTATTGAATGCCAAACAGCATGAACGCGAAGCGCATATTATCGAACAGGCCGGTATGCCGGGCGCGGTAACGATTGCAACCAATATGGCCGGGCGAGGTACCGATATCGTGTTGGGCGGTAATCTTGATGCTGAACTGGCGGCGCTAGGCGAGGAAGCCTCAGAAGAAGATCGGGAAAAAGTTCGCGGAGCATGGCTCGATCGTCATCAACAAGTCATTGCCAGCGGCGGCTTGCATGTAATCGGTTCCGAGCGTCACGAATCGCGGCGTATCGACAATCAGCTACGGGGGCGCTCGGGGCGACAAGGCGACCCGGGTTCTACAAGATTCTACTTATCGCTCGAAGATCCGTTAATGCGTATTTTCGCCTCCGACCGCGTTGCAGGCTTGATGCAAAAATTGGGTATGGGTGACGGCGAGGCGATCGAGCACCCTTGGGTCACTCGTTCGATTGAAAACGCTCAACGAAAAGTCGAAAGCCGGAATTTCGACATACGTAAACAAATCTTGGCTTACGATGATGTCGCTAACGATCAGCGCAAAGTGATCTATGCGCAACGCAACGAGCTTATGGCCGCGGAAGATATTTCCGATATCATGAGCGAAATCCGCAAGGATGTGGTCAATAATGTCATCACGCAATACATTCCTCCAAAAACAATGGAAGAGCAGTGGGATACTAAAGGTCTGGAAGATCATCTTTTGCAAGAATTTAATGCCGATATACCGGTCAGGCAAATGCTAGAGGATGACAAAAGACTTAATGAAGCCTCGTTGCGTGAGCGGATTGTCGAGTTGGTCGAGCAAAACTATAAGGAAAAAGAACTCAAGATTGAACCTAAAGTATTGCGGCATTTCGAGAAATCGGTGATGTTGCAAGTCTTGGACAATAGTTGGAAGGAACATTTGGCGGCGATGGATCATTTGCGTCAGGGCATTCATTTTAGAGGTTATGCGCAAAAAGATCCGAAGCAAGAATATAAGCGTGAAGCCTTCGAAATGTTCACCAGTTTGCTGGATCATATCAAGTACGAGGTGATTGGTATCCTTGCTAAGGTTCAAGTGACTCAGGAAGAGGATGTTCAGGCGATAGATGAAATGAGACAAGCGCCCAAGGAAATGCATTACGAGCATGCCGAGGCGGAGCCGATAGCGGCACCAGTCGAGGATGCGCCGCTGCTGATGGAGCCGGAAAAACCTGTCGATCAGCCGTTTGTTAGAAATGAGCGTAAAGTAGGTCGTAACGACCCTTGCCCATGTGGGTCAGGAAAAAAATATAAGCAATGCCATGGGCGTATTAGTTAGATGCTCACTCCGAGTGTTTCTAGTTGGTGAACGGCGAGTCAATGCATAGTCGTGCATTGGGGGCTGGTGCTACCTAGATGTCTTCGGCTTGTCGTCAATGGCATGGCACACTACCATTAAGTTAATCCGTTCGTGGTGAGCTTGTCGAACCATGGACGGCTTAACTTAATTTTTCCGTTCATCCTTCGACAAGGCTGCCCTGAGAGCCGCTCAAGGGCTCAGGGCGAACGAAAAAAGTCCTTAACTTAATGGCAGTGATCCATGGCATGAATATTCGCTTGTCTGAATATTAAATAAAGTATTACTGAGCGCCCGCTTTTCAAGCGGATTAAGGTTTAATTTAATCGCCTTAAAGCACTTGTTTAATGAAAATAAACCAATATGATTGATATGTACGAACAATCCGAAGAGCCATCAAAAATGCCTAGCACTATTTTCAAAAAAAGTAAGCCGGACCCAACGATAACCAAACTTCCAAGTTTGTCGTTGGATAAGGATCATTTGATTACCGATTTCAAGCGTTATTACGCTTATCGCTTAGGGCGCGACGAAAACTGTCGGTCTCCGTATTATGCATACGAAGCCTTGTCTTTAGTCATCAGCGACAGGCTCATCGAACGTTGGAAAAATACTTACAACGCCTATAGGGATACCGATTGCAGAAAAGCTTATTACCTGTCGATGGAATTTTTGATGGGGCGAACCTTGAGCAATGCGATGCTCAATCTAGGCGTGACTGACGAAGCCACTCGCGCGATGTATGATCTCGGATTGGAAATTGAGGAATTGGTCGATAGCGAACCGGATGCAGGGCTTGGCAATGGCGGTTTGGGGCGATTGGCGGCCTGTTTTATCGATAGTTGCGCCACCTTGCAACTTCCGGTCATCGGTTATGGGTTGCGCTACGAATACGGCATGTTTAGTCAAGTCGTGCAGAACGGCGAGCAAGTTGAAAGGCCCGATCATTGGTTGAGAAACGGGAATGTTTGGGAAATTGAAAGGCCGGAGTATGCGCATCGGATCAAATTCGGAGGGCGTACCGAATCGCATAGCGATGAAAACGGCAACAAAAGGGTTTGTTGGGTCGATACGCAAGATATTCTCGCGGTTCCCTACGATACCCCTATTCCCGGGTACAACAACGGTACCGTAAATACGTTGAGGTTATGGAAATCGACCGCGACCGAGGAATTTAATCTGCAAGAATTCAATGCCGGTGATTATGCCGAGTCGGTAGCCGCTAAGAATACTGCGGAAAATATCACCATGGTGCTCTATCCGAACGATGCCAATGAGAACGGTAAAGCATTGCGCTTGAAGCAGCAATATTTGTTGGCTTCAGCCAGTTTGCAGGATGTTATCGCTAACTGGGTTGGGCGTCATGGCAACAACTTTACCGAATTTGCCGAGAAAAACTGCTTTCAATTGAACGATACGCATCCTAGTATAGCCGTGGCTGAATTGATGCGCTTATTGGTCGATATTCATGGGTTGTCTTGGAATGAGGCATGGAGCATTACGAATAAAACCATGGCATATACCAACCATACCTTGTTGCCGGAAGCGTTGGAGCGCTGGTCAGTGAGTTTGTTTGAGCAGCTTTTGCCGAGATTGTTGGAAATTATTTACGACATCAATGCGAAGTTCATGGCCGAAGTCTCGACACATTGGCCGGGCGATCTCGATAGAATGCGGCGCATGTCGATCATCGAGGAAGGCGCGGAGAAGCAAGTGCGCATGGCTTATTTGGCCATTGTCGGCAGTTATTCGGTTAATGGTGTCGCCGAATTGCATTCGAAGTTATTACAAGAAGGGTTATTCAAGGATTTTTACGAATTATGGCCGTCTAAGTTTAATAACAAGACGAATGGTGTGACTCCACGCCGTTGGTTGGCCGGTTGTAATCCTGCTTTGGCGGAACTGATCACGGAAACCATAGGCGACGCTTGGATAACCGATTTGTCGGAGTTGCAAAAACTGAAGCCTTATGCCGAGGATGCCGCGTTTCGTAGAAAGTGGCTGGCTATTCAACGCCAAAATAAGCAACGCTTAATCGACTATAAGAAGAGCGAACTCGGCCTCGAGTTGTCTGCCGATGCCTTGTTCGATGTGCAGGTCAAGCGGATTCATGAGTATAAACGGCAGTTGCTCAATGTTTTGCATGTCATACATTTGTACGACAAGATAAAGCGCGGCGATACGCAAGATTGGGTTAATCGTTGCGTGTTAATCGGAGGTAAAGCGGCGCCCGGTTATGTGATGGCTAAAAATATCATTAAATTCATCAATAATGTTTCCGATGTCATTAATTTCGACCCGGAGGTCGGCGATAAATTGAAATTGGTTTTTTTGCCGAATTATCGGGTTTCCGCGATGGAAATCATTTGTACCGGAGCCGATTTATCCGAACAAATTTCGACGGCCGGCAAGGAGGCTTCCGGTACAGGCAATATGAAGTTCATGATGAACGGAGCGATTACGATCGGCACTTTGGATGGCGCTAATATTGAAATTCTCGAAGAAGTCGGTGAGGATAATTTCTTTTTATTCGGCTTAACAGAGGATCAAGTCGAGGCAATGAAAGGGCATTACGACCCTAACGCTATTATTGAACAGGACAATGATCTAAAAAGGGTCGTGAACCTCATTGAATGTGGGCATTTCAATTTGATGGAGCCCGGTATATTCGATGATCTTCTTAATTCGATTAAAAGTCCTTACGATCCATGGATGACCGTTGCCGATTTTCGCAGTTATGTCGATGCGCAAAATCGTGCCGAGAAGGCCTTCCTCGATACCGAGCGATGGACCAAAATGAGTATTCTGAATTGTGCCTCGAGCGGAAAGTTTTCGACCGATCGGACCATAGGCGACTATAACCGGGATATTTGGAAGCTGACACCTGTTCGGATAGATGAGTTATGATTCTGTTTTTGGCCTGATAACCATTGAAACTTGTTTAGGCGTGGGATTTGCTTGTCGAGGAGTAATTATTCACCTTCCCTATCATTTATTGCTCCCACGCAGAACACTCATCATTATACGTAAGTCAAAAATTACCCTTTTGCAATCTTAGCCAATGGTGCCTCGATGCCATTTATTGTCACTTAATCTCTCGGCTCTCCCTCACCTAGCGCTGGGCGATCCGCGTAGCGTACCCCTGCACTTTATGTTTAACGATGAGCGCAGGGCATGGGAACGAAAATTGAATTAACCATGATGTTGAATCATTGCCAATGACCTATCGAATTTATCCCGCACCTTAATGAGCCAAAATATTAAGCATTGCTAATGGACTATGGAATTTAGGTGCTGGATTTAGGTGCCGGCTAAAGAGAAGTCGGATTAACTGCCGTTTTTGTTGCAAGGAAGTGTCGTTAATGTTTGATATCGTACTCTATGAGCCTGAGATACCGGCGAATTCCGGTAATATTATTAGGTTGTGCGCCAATACCGGTGCGAGCTTGCATTTAATCCAGCCATTGGGCTTTGAGATGGATGACAAAAAACTGCGCCGGGCCGGTCTGGATTATCATGAATGGGCAAACGTTTGTGTTTACGGTTCGTTGGCCGATTTTGTCGAGCAACGAAAACCGCCAAGGTTGTTTGCATTATCAACCAAAGGGCAAAAAGTCTATAGTGAGGTGGGCTTTGAGCCGAGTGATGCGTTTTTGTTCGGACCGGAATCGCGTGGTCTGCCCGCTAAGGTTTTGACATCAATGGAGCGGGACAAATTACTGTATTTACCAATGCAGCCAGATAGCCGCAGCTTAAATTTATCCAATACCGTTTCGATTGTATTGTATGAAGCCTGGCGGCAACAGTCGTTTGTCGGTGCGTTAATCAAATAAGGATTTAGTCATAAAAATAACTTCCCTATTTTTAAACTAAGGTAGGAAGGTTCGGTTACTCGATTGACAGATGTCGGCGGACGGAAAAATCACAGGCATCCTCGCCAAGCACACTCCGCACCTTTTTTCCTCAAATTCGGAATTGTTGGGTTAGCGGAAAGCGGGCAATTTACTCTTGTAAATGTGGATCAGAGAATCGACAATCTTTTCACCATTCACCATTCACCATTCACCATTCACCATTCACCATTCACCATTCACCATTACAAAATCATAGGCCTAGACAGTGTACTTGTAAAAGTTTAGCTAGCTTTCGGCTTTTAATTCGCGGTCCAATAGGTTTTGCACGGCTGCCAACGGCGATAAGTTCTCATAGAGTACCTTGTAAGTTTGTTCGGTAATCGGCATGTCGATGCCGTGCGTTTGTGCGAGCAAATAAGTTTCTTTTGCAGCCGATACGCCTTCGATCTCTTGGTTGATTTCTTCACGGGCTGCTGCGCGATCTTTGTTCTGTCCGAGTGCAAGTCCGAAGCGCCGGTTTCTTGATTGGTTGTCGGTACAAGTTAAAATCAGATCGCCGAGTCCGGCAAGGCCCATGAACGTTTCTTGTCGGCCGCCGAGTTCTAAGCCGAGCCGGATTATTTCATGGAGTCCCCGTGTAATGAGTGCGGCGCGGGTGTTGGCGCCGAAACTCAGACCGTCTGCAATGCCCGAGGCGATTGCCAATACGTTTTTAACCGCGCCGCCGGTTTGTACGCCGATCATGTCGGTGCTGGTGTAAGTGCGGAATCGTGCGCTGTGCAAAATTCGGGTTAATAGTTCAGCGAAGCCGGCATGATTAGATGCAATTGTAATTGCCGTCGGTAAATCGGCCGCAACTTCGCGGGCAAAAGTCGGACCGGATAAAACCGCAGTCGGAGTCTCTTTGGAAAATATGCGTTCGACCGAGTAATGTAACAAATATCCGTCGTTTGGTGCGAATCCTTTTGTAGCCCAAGCGATTTGCACCTGTTGGCCGGTAAATCGTCGTAGTTTGATTAGCGTGTCCTTGAATGCATGACTAGGAACGGCAATCAGGATTAAGTCGCTGAATGCTGCGGCTTCGGCAAGTTCCGAGCTGGTTTCAAGGGTGTTGGGAAAAACAAAACCGGGTAAGTAACGCTGATTGGTTCTATTCTGTTGTAGTGTTCGAATATGGGTTGGATCGTGTCCCCACAGCAGCGTACGATAGCCGTTTCGGGCTGCTTGTATCGCTAAAGCAGTGCCCCATGACCCGGCACCGAGTACGCTGATAGTTGAGGTCATGAGTCTTTAGTTGACCTTATTTGAGCCGGGAGCTTGCTGTTTGGCTTGTTGTAAGTGCTGAGCGTAGAGCGCATCGAAGTTGACCGGGGCCAGCAGCAGTTGTGGAAAACCGCCTTTGGCAACTAGGTCCGAAACAGCTTCGCGTGCATAAGGAAATAATATATTGGGGCAGAAGCTGCCGACCATCGGGCCCATTTCTTCTTCGCTAAATCCCTTCAAGGCATAAATGCCGGCTTGGCAGACTTCAACCAAATAGGCGGTTGATTCGCCGCATTTGACCGTGACGGTTACGGTCAAGGAAACTTCATACATGTCGTTTTCCAAGGTTTGCACATTAGTGCCAAGATTGAAATCGACTTTCGGTTCCCATTTTTCGGTAAAAATCTTCGGAGAATTCGGTGTTTCGAACGAAATGTCCTTGGTATAAATTTTTTGAATCGAGAAATGCTTTTCTGTGGGCTTGTTTTCTTCGGCCATGGGTTTTAAGTCCTGTTTTTATGAATAGAAAAAATTTAACTTTATTTCGTAAAAAGCTGGGGAAATCAGTTTTTGTTTTTACTGGCGACCTTAATAGGAAGCTTGTTTTCTTCCCAAGATTGCATGCCGCCGATGATGTTGTAAACATCTGAGAATCCCGCCTTGGTTAAGGTTTTGCAAGCCGGTACGGAGCGCGTTCCCGTTTGACAGACCACAATGACCGGGTGGTCTTTGTGTTGAGCGAGTTCGCCAAGTTGGCTTTCCAGTTTGGCGAGCGGAACGTTGACGGCGTTTTCGATAGCGCCTTTAATGAATTCATGCGGTTCTCGAACATCAATGATGATCGCGTCGCTGGCATTCATTTTTACGACTGCCAATAAAGGGGAGAGTGCTTTAAATTTATTGAACAGGCTCTCAAATAAGTCTTGAATCAGCAGGAAGGTGACGACTGCTAGTGCCAGTGACAATAAATAATGATTTAAGATGAACTCTATTAAACGATCCATTGGGTGATTGGTAGGGTAATTAGAAATTAAGGTGAAGGAAAAACAGTTGGTTTAGCAAGTGGTGCAAAAAACGTCACGCATCATTTTAATGAGTTTAAGCATGCGTTCGTCATCGATGTAATAAAAAACCCGGTTGGCTTCTTTTTTAGAGCCTAAAATGCCTTTTTCTCTTAGAATAGACAAATGCTGAGAGATGTTGCTTTGGCTGGTTCCGACTTGCTCGACGATATCCTGAACGTTAATCGATTCACTGCCTAGTACGCAGAGTATTTTTAATCGAAGGGGGTGGGACATGGCTTTCAAGCAGCGAGCAGCCCGGTCAATTTCCGCGTCGTTATTGATTAGATGATCTTCGTCATGATCCATGGAGTATCGATTCTTAAAAACCAAGCAGTGTGGGCTCAGGGGTGTTGAGAATTAGACTTCGATCGGTTGTCGTAAAAACTGCAAATATGACCGCGAAGTATATTTATACACAACATTTGCTAACGTGTATTACTATAATTATAGTGACAAACCGGACCTGACTATTAACAGTGAATTTCAAATAGCCAGTAAATCTAACAAAATGAGCGGCGCTTTTCAATCATTTTGACTGATTACGACAAACACGCCATTAGAAACGGGCGTGAAGTGATGCCTTTCGCAATTCAAATTTCGGCAGTGCCTTAGGAGGGTCCGAGCACCTCGATGCCGAATTTTGATCTACGATGATGGGTATAGTTACGAAACCGACGCTATAATTCGTTTCGTATTGAGAGCGTGCAAACAGGCTTTAAGCTAATCTATGCCCTCTATTCAAAAATTAGCTAAGGAATATGCACAAAAAACTTTATACAATTAATAGGCTTTGCGGCGGTTCGGTCGCTCGCTTGACAGGACACCGTGAACCCAGCACCTAAATTATCCATAGCCAATGGGTTATGGAATTTAGGTGCTGGGAGAATACGTGCATGTAGGCTTGACGGCGGCTATCCTTGCCGCCGACATCTGTCAATTGAGTCACCAAAACCCTTTTCAACAGTTGTCGAAGGTATTTTATGCTCGTTCCTTAACGAGTATTGGCATGCAGCAGCCGTTTGAAATGACGAGCAGATCCTCATTTGCAGAGGCTTGAAGGGCTTTATGAATAAAATTTTCGTCGGCTTCGCTTGGTTGGCGCTGAGTGGTTTATCTGTTCAGGTTGCAGCGGAAGAAAAAAATCGGGACTTGGTTAAAATTCAAGCCGAAATCGATGCAGTCAATCGGAATATAAAGCGGATTGAAAAAGAGCAAGGCGCATTATTAACGCAGTTGGCTGAAATTGAAAAATATTATGGCAAGACCGTCGCAACCTTAAAACAATTGCAAGGGCAAATCGATAGCAAGCAACGAAAGATTCAGGATTTGCGCAACAAAACGCGATTATTGCAACTTGAAATAGCTGAACAGAATGAAGGGCTAAGTCATCAAGTTAAAGCCGCTTACGCGATGGGCCGTAAGGAAAAGTTGAAGCTGATGCTTAATCAAGAAGATCCGGCTCTATCCAGCCGTATTATGGTTTATTATGCCTATCTAAATAAAGCGAGGCTGGAGAAACTGGCCGAAATTAGCCAAACGGTCATAGAACTCACCGAGCTGGAACGGGAAAACTTCAAGGAAAGTGAATTACTCGAGCAGACTTTGCAGTTAAAAAAAACCGAGCAAGAGGCATTGGACCGAAGCCGGTTGCAAAGGAAAGAATTACTGGTCCGTCTGGAAAAAGATTATTCCTCCAGCAAGCTTCGATTGAGTCAATTGCGGGAAGGCGAGGCTCGATTACAAAAATTGGTTAATGGCTTACAACAAGCGGCGATTAAACAGCCGTTTGAACCGGAACCGGGAAAACAGGTCATAAAGCAGCAAGAGACAGTCGATTGGCCTGTTAAGCCTTTCGCATCCGCGCAAGGAGACTTGCCTTGGCCTATTAAAGGTCAATTAGTAAAAAAATTCGGTAGCCCTAGGTTGGGAAGTCGTTGGGACGGCGTTTTGATCGGTGCGGGCGAAGGTACGGAAATAAGAGCGGTTTCTGCGGGCAAGGTAGTATTCGCCGATTGGCTAAGAGGTTATGGTTTATTGACGATCATCGATCACGGCAATGGTTATATGACGCTCTATGCGTTCAATCAAAGCCTTTATAAATCGGTCGGCGACCGAGTCGCTCCAGGCGATGTGATTGCCTCGGTCGGTAAAAGCGGCGGTAGAAGCAAGGCGGGTCTGTATTTTGGAATACGCAAGAATGGCAAGCCCGTCGATCCGGTTCGGTGGTGCCGCAAAACAGATTAGGATCGCACAGGATAAATGTATTATTTAAATCGGAAATCAGAAGTTTGGAGTTTTTAGGGCTATGCAGAAAAAAAGTTTATGGGGTTTGGTTCTGGGGATGTTCCTGGGCATTTTTATCAGCGTTGGCGGTAATGTCCTAGCTGAGCGAGGTACTCGATCATCGGAGACCGAGGTGTTGCCTTTTGAGGACCTTCGTACCTTTACCGAAATCTTTGGGCGTATCAAGCGCGATTATGTCGAACCGGTAACCGACAAACAGTTGCTCGAACATGCAATTCGAGGAATGTTGATCGGGCTCGATCCGCATTCGGATTACCTGACCGGCGATCAGTACAAGGAGCTTCAAGAAGGTACAACGGGACAATTTGGCGGTTTGGGGATTGAAGTCACGATGGAGCACGGTTTTGTGAAAGTCGTATCGCCAATCGACGATACCCCCGCCCAACGGGCTGGCGTGAAAGCCGGCGATTTGGTTGTCCGCTTGGATGATCAACCGGTTAAAGGGATGTCGCTGGGCGATGCGGTAAAGCTGATGCGAGGTGAACCAGGTAGCGGCATCGTGTTGACTATTATGCGCGAAGGCGAGGAAGCGCCGTTGAAAATTGAGATTATCCGGGACATTATCAAGGTTAAAAGCGTTAGAAATCGGCTTCTCGAAAAAGATTATGGTTATTTGAGAATCAGCAGCTTCCAATCTAAAACCGGTGAGGGTTTGCGTAAGGCTATGGCGGAATTAGAAAAGGAAAACGATGGAAAGCTAAAAGGATTAGTACTGGATTTACGCAATAATCCCGGCGGCGTCCTAAATGCAGCCGTTGATGTAAGCGATGCTTTTCTTGATAAAGGCTTGATCGTATACACCGAAGGACGTATTGAAAACTCCGAGATGCGTTTTAATGCTTCTCCGGATGATGTGCTCGATGGCGCGCCTATTGTGGTGTTGATTAATGCCGGATCCGCTTCGGCATCTGAAATTGTAGCCGGCGCACTTCAGGATCATCGGCGAGCGGTCATCATGGGCGAGAAATCGTTCGGTAAAGGTTCGGTACAAACTGTTTTGCCAACTAGTGGCGGAGCGGCGGTAAAGTTGACTACCGCACGTTACTTTACGCCTTCAGGCCGCTCTATTCAGGCCGAAGGCATCGAACCGGATATAC
Organism: Methylotuvimicrobium sp.; assembly: GCF_050611805.1. Taxonomy (NCBI): domain Bacteria; kingdom Pseudomonadati; phylum Pseudomonadota; class Gammaproteobacteria; order Methylococcales; family Methylococcaceae; genus Methylotuvimicrobium; species Methylotuvimicrobium sp. The sequence goes on along the minus strand of NZ_JBNGHF010000026.1, from coordinate 6,404 downwards.
AGTTAGACCGCTATAAGTTGGAATCGGTCGAAGGACCTGACTTTAAGCCGGTCAAAGAAGCCGATTTGTCGCGCCATTTAACTAACGGCAACCGGTCTACTAAGAAGCCGGAAACAAAGGATGCCGAGCAAGATCAAGAGAAAAGCAAATTGGAAATTACCGATTATCCGCTTCATGAAGCCTTGATGTTGCTGAAAGGGATCGCAATTTTGCGGAATTAACGTTTCTATCGGCGCATGAGACCCCGGCATTTCATTGGTTTATTAATCTTTGGGATGTCGGGGTTTTTTATTGTCTGGCATCCGTCCGCGGCAGAGTTAAATGAACGTTCGCGCATCGCCATCATTATGGACGATATGGGCAATAGTCTCGAAATCGGTACTGCCGCAATCGGATTGCCCGGTAATATCACATATTCGTTTTTGCCTTTTGCTATGCATTCCAGGCGGTTGGCATTACTTGCATCGCGTCACGGTAAGGAAATTATGTTACATGCGCCGATGCAGGCACTAAGCGACAAGCCCATGGGGTCAGGCGGGCTAACCGTATCGTTGGATCGCAATGAGGTTGTGCGTCGGTTTTCGGCGCAATTGGTGGCTGTTCCGGGTATTTCGGGTGTCAATAATCACATGGGCAGCGCTCTGACGCGTGATCCGGTAACAATGGGCTGGTTAATGGAGGCCTTAGCGAGGAAACCCGATGCTTTGTATTTTGTCGACAGCGTGACGACGGATCATTCGGTAGCCAAAAAAGTGGCGGATGCTCATCGAGTCCCTGCTTTGAGTCGGGATGTTTTTTTGGATCATGTGAATTCGGAAGTTAAGATCCGCGAACAATTCGAGTTGCTTATTTCGACCGCTAAACGACGCGGTTATGCCGTGGCGATTGGTCATCCGAGAGTGAATACATTAAAGGTTTTACGGGAAAGATTGTCGGACTTGGATCGAATCGGAGTCGAATTAGTGCCGGTTTCGGCATTATTGCCGCAATACCCCATTCCTCGGACATTTCCGGTTAAACAACGCCAATTGCCTGTTCAAATAGCCGAGCAAAAAGCGATGGAACCCTTGAAAACAAGAAAATATGGAGCGATACGGATTAGGCCAATATCTTTAAAGCCGAATTTTCAAACGGCAAGTGACAAATTGCTGATCCGAGAGTTTGATTTATTCTGATGGTTAAGGGTTTTGCAATAAATAATTTCCTGGCGCTATGGTCTTTGTCGAGGCTTTTCCTCAAGTTTGGCATTGCTCGGTGCGGCATAACGAGGCCACTGGGTTGTGTTAATCAAACTGACTGAATTTACTAAGTAATCGGACACCATATTGATGTAATTCTTATTTTAATTCGTTTGTCCTAGGCACAGATCATCTCTCCTTATAAGTTCAATGCCGAAATGCGATATGTGAAAATTATCTTTGGTAATCAAAATAAGGCATTTGGCACAAAGTTGGGGCATATAACATGGAGCTAAAGCGGCAATATTAGATGGCATAAAGCCAAAATGCTCTGTTGTTGCTAAGGGATATGCACAAAATATCTTCACCAAGAATTACGCTTTGAGGCACTCGCTTGATAAAACGCCGTGAACCCGGCACTTAAATTATCCGCGATAGTTAACCGTAGCCAATGGGCTATGGAATTTAGGTGCTGGGGGTTGAATCCGACCATGCTTAACGGCAGAATCTAATTGCCATGGGTGGCGTGTTTTACGGTGCTAGGGTGTCTCAGCAATTGCCGAGGAGCAAAAAATCTGCCCTGTTGCCGACACCTGTCAATCGAGCCAGCGAACCCCCTTCCAGCATTTGTCGGCGTTATTTCATGCTGACTCCTAACTTCCTTGAGTATGTCATCAACTGGTAAAAAAATACTGGCATCATCTTTGCCTTCTCTACTGAATAATAACCGGTGTCGTCGATTGCTATCTGTGATTTTTGGAGAATCGGTTTAAAGTCTAATGAATGGGTTTGGGGAGTGATAATGATGAGGTTTGGGTGTTCATGCGGCAAATGAAACTGGGCGTTTTTTTACCGACGAGCAATAGTCATTTGTCGAATAGGCGACGACAGGGACGGGGTGTCTCCGGTTGGGATCTTTCAGATTGTCAGCGTGTTGCGATAAAGGCCGAGCAGGCTAAATTTGATGCAGTCTTTATGAGTTCCGATGCGTCATTGTTCTGTCATTCTCAGGATGATGAATCGGTAAAGCTATTGATTTCGTTGGCGCGTGTTACCGATCGGATCGGTTTGGTGGCGCCGGCATGTTGCGATTACTCCGATCCATATGGTCAGGCAGGTTCGTTTTCCGCCCTCGCTCATATCAGTCGAGGGCGGGCCGGTTGGAATCCCGGGACGGAAAATAATAATGATCGAAATATTCTTACGGAGCGAACTCGCGATTATATTGATTTAGTGACTTCTTTGTGGGCAATGTGGGAAGTTGAAGATGGATTTGATAATTTATCCAGGCCCATCAATAAAAGCAACAAGTTGGATGCGGTAGTCTTGGAGCGAACCAATTATGATCACCCGGTACTGGTTCAAAATATTTTATCCGATAAGGATATTGAATTGGCGGCACGGAGTGCTGAAGTGGTTTTGGTTCGACAGAAGAATGAACAACAGGCAAGGTTGTTTTATTCCGAGCTAAAAGAAAAAGCGATCTGTTTCGGTAAGTGTCCTTCGCAGCTAAAAATTGTGTCGTGTGTGGTGCCTGTCGTTGCCGAGACAGCCGAGGCGGCTCATGAAAAATATCATTTACTCAAGGAGTCGCTAAACTCTGCGAAAAGATTAGGGTCGTTTGATTCCGATCTCGACAATGAAAGTACTACAGAGTCTATTCTGCAACAAGCATTACCGGAATGGTTCGATCATAACAGTTTCCGGAATGCCTCGATAGAATCGATACGCGGGCTGATGGACGTCGCGTCTGTGTCATTGCGAAGGCTTAATGACAGCGGGCATCGAGTCGTTATCGGTACACCAAAGCAAGTTGCCGATCAGCTGGAGGAGTGGTTTATAGGCGAAGCTGCTGACGGATTCGCTATCATACCGCCTTATTTACCCGGGGGATTTGACGATTTTTTAGATCTAGTCGTTCCGGAATTGAAATTTAGAAACTTATTCCGTGCTGAATATGAGGGAGTGACGCTACGCGATCATTTAGGTTTGATGCGACCGGTCAATGATTTAGCGAAACGGATGATTCAATTTTCGTTATCTTACTCCTTTTCATACTGAAAAATCGTTCGGCTTTGTTGATGGCGCCGTATTTATCAGTCAACGGGCGCCGATCGCCTGGCGCCGAAATTTGACTAGCAAGGGATATAGCTTTCGAAAGGCTATGTTCGCGTTAATAGTTGATACTTTATTACGCCAATGGTTGAAAGGAGGGTACGGTTGCTCGATTGACAGGTGTCGGCGGCAGGGAAAGCCGCCGTCAAGCCTACATGGACGTATTTACCCAGCACCTAAATTATCTATGTAATCAATCATGGCCAATAGACTATGGAATTTAGGTGCTGGGTTTACGTCGTCCTGTCAGGCGAGTAATCGTACCCTCTTTCACGCTCAGTGTTTTGGAAAGCAATCATTGACTATTTACTAAATGGTTTATTTAGTAGGAAAGAGAACCGTTTCAACTGCTAACGCGAACATAGCCTTTCGAAAAGGGTTTAATGACCGAGGTATAGAATGAATTATTTTTCTAAAAAGTCCGTTTGGGCCATGTGGTCGTTATGTTTGTCGTTGATATTATTTCCGCTGTGTGCCCAAGCGCATACTGAGGACATCGACAGCAGCGGCTGGCTTAGCGGTTTCAGTCATCCGCTTGAAGGTTGGGATCATCTATTGACGATGCTTGCTGTTGGCGTTTGGGCCGCGCAGCTTAAAGGTAACTCTGTATGGCAATTGCCGTTGGCCTTTGTCGGTGTGATGTGTCTTGGCGGATTATTCGGCGTGACTGGTTTTAATGTACCGGGCGTCGAACCGATGATTCTTTTGTCGGTGGGGGTGTTCGGGGTGTTGGCCTTGCGCAGAATTCGAGTGCCGGCGCTTGCGAGTATTTCAGTCGTGATGTTTTTTGCTTTTTTTCACGGCTACGCTCACGGACAGGAAATGCCTGCTTCTGCCGGTTTGTTGTCGTTTGCTTTGGGATTCGTAACCGCGACACTGTTATTGCACGGTACCGGCATCATAATGGTGCGCTTGGCAGTTTTGGCGTTCGCCACAGTGTTCGGAACTTCGGTTCATGCACAGGCGGTTGAGGATGATGGCGATAGCGTTTCGGATATCGAATCCGAAACGATACATTTGGAGTTGCTTCCCAATATGGTTGTGACCGAGCGCAGCGATTCTTTGGTCGGCATCGCCGATAGTGCTTCGCAAGGTAATATTGGCCAGGAACAATTGCAGTACCGACCTATCATTCGGCCGGGAGAGATCCTCGAAACGGTCCCCGGTCTGATTGCTTCTCAACATAGCGGCGAGGGTAAATCGAATCAATTTTTTTTAAGAGGCTTCAATCTCGATCACGGTACCGATTTTTTAACCAAGATCGATGGCGTGCCGGTGAATTTGGTCTCGCACGCGCATGGCCAAGGTTGGACTGATACGAATTTTTTGATTCCCGAATTGATAGCCACGATCCATTATCAAAAAGGCAATTACTACGCCGAAAACGGCGATTTTTCCAGTGCCGGCGCCGCCGATATTCGCTACGCCAATGCCTTGCCCGGACATATCGCTCGATTTACCGGCGGTAATTTCGATTATTACCGGGGGCTGTCGGCCGGCTCGCACAGGCTCGGTGACGGCAATTTGCTTTATGGCGGCGAAATCGTTCATAACGGGGGGCCCTGGACGGTCAGCAACGATTATCTGAAATTCAACGGTGTGCTTCGCTACAGCGAGGAGTACGAAAGCTCGGGCTGGAGCGTCACCGCGATGGCCTATAAAGCCGACTGGGATGCGACCGATCAAATTCCCCGGCGTGCCGTCGACTCCGGAACGATCGAGCGCTTCGGCACACTCGATTCAACCGACGGCGGGAGCAGCCGGCGTTACAGTTTAACCGGCGAATGGCATCGTCAAGACGACGTGTCGGCATCCAAACTGACGGTCTACGGGATTTATCATGAACTCGACCTGTACTCGAACTTTACCTATTTTCTTGCAGATCCGGACCGTGGCGATCAATTCGCTCAGCCTGATCGGCGTTGGACATCCGGTCTGAACGCAAGCCACACCTTTTTTCATAAAATCGGGTCGTTCGACTCCGACAGCACCATCGGTTTGCAGGTGCGGAACGACTCAATCCGTAACGGTTTGCTGTTGACCGAGGCGCGGCAGAGGTGGGATACCGTTCGTAGCGACGATGTGCGCGTGACCAACGTCAGCCCGTATTTCGAAAATAAGACCCGTTGGACGTCCTGGCTTAGAACGCAAGTGGGCGTTCGTTTCGACGGCTTTCAATTCGACGTTTCCGACAGCAACCGGGCCGAAAACAACGATACGCGTACCGACGGTATCGTTAGTCCGAAAGCCGGTATCGTATTCGGGCCGTGGGCCGATACCGAGTTTTACCTGAACGGCGGTCTCGGTTTTCATAGTAACGATGCGCGCGGCGTCAACCAGCGCGTCGATCCTGCAAGTGGGGATACGATAGATGGAGACGGTAATCAGGTTAACCGCGCCGTGCCGTTAGTTCGTACTTACGGGGCCGAAGCTGGTTTGCGCACGACCTGGCTTAAAGGGCTGCAGAGCACGTTATCGGTTTGGTGGCTGGGTATCGATTCCGAATTGTTATTCGTCGGCGATGCGGGAACGACTGAAGCCAGCCGTCCTAGCCGTCGTTTCGGCGTCGAATGGGCAAATTATTATTCGCCGATCGGTTGGCTGACCTTCGATGCCGATTTCAGCTTTTCGAAAGCGCGTTTTCGCGGTAACGATCCGGCCGGTAATCGTATTCCTGGTGCGATTGAAAGCGTGATGGCAACCGGTGCCACGGTTCACGATATTTTCGGAGGTTTCTTCGGCGGCCCAAGGTTGCGTTATTTCGGACCGAGACCGTTGATCGAAGACAACAGTGTCCGTTCGGATTCGACGATTTTGTTATCGGCGATGCTCGGTTATCGTTTCGACCAGACCTGGACCGTGCAGGCCGAAGTGTTTAATATCCTAGACCGCAAAGACAGCGCAATCGACTATTACTACGAGTCGCAACTGCGAGGTGAAGCCGATCCAGTCGAGGACATTCATTTTCATCCCGTCGAACCGGTCAGTTTCAGAATGAGCGTAACCGCGAATTTTTGACTCGGATTCGAAAGCGCTAACAAAGAGAAAACTGGCTACTTATACTCATATATGGACTCCTCGTTTATTGCAAGCCAAGTTTTCAAAAATTGA